>NZ_JAYWVC010000460.1:0-2729 GCF_036281785.1 Streptomyces chiangmaiensis
GCCCGAAGGCCGGGGCATCCTCGGAGGTATTTGGTGAAGTTCATTCTCGAGGTCGACTTGGGAGAGACGGGCTGGGACGGAAACGCCGCCTCTGAGCTGGGGCGGATCCTGCGGTACTGGGGCGGGAACCTCGGGCACTTCGAGCTGAAGCCCGGCGACGGGTCGGTCGTATACGACTCCGGCTACCGCGAGGTGGGGCACTGGTCCATCACGGGTGACTGATTGCGGGACCGGCCGGAGGCCCCACTCCGTCCGGCCGGCCCCGCTGCGAGATCGTGTGGCGCACCGCGTCGGGCTCGCACTCCCCAGTTACAAGCCCCGGATCGGCACATGCGGGCGCCTCGCGATCCGCATCCCTCAGAACGTGAAGACGGTTGTCCCGTAGGAGTTCTTCACGCACTCGTTGGCGAAGGTCCGTTCATAGTCGACGCGCTTGCCCTGCCAGACGCCCTGGACGGTGACGACCACGGGGTCGTACTGCTTGGTGCACAAGACGCCGTCTCTGACCGTCAGCGCGTCGAAGTCACCGTCGGCCGCGCGTAGTTCGGCGCAGGCGTCGACGGCGTCCGGGTGGCTGCCGGAGGCAGTGGGAGCGCAGCTCAGCGTGACCGCGCGCTGGGGTGTGACGAGAGCTGCACTCTCGCCGTGGCCCGTGGTGAGAACGAGCGCCGAGGGGGCGTAGAGAGAGTCAGGGGCGGTGTTCGGGGCGGCGAGGGCGGACGGGGTGAGGGGGCCGCAGACGGCGATGGCCGTGAGGGTGAGGGTCGCTGCCCAGCGCGCGGTGTTCGGCATTGTGTGCATCCTTCCGCTCGGATCGGAGTCGCGGTCCGGGCCCGTGGTACGTATGCGGGAGCCCGGGCCGGTCGAGGTGCCGGTTCGGCGAGCGGGAGTCTGCCGAGTCCGGACGGGAAACTCACATCGACCCCTCATGTTTCGGTAACTTTGAGTATTGAATCAGTGGCGCGAAGTAACGGAATTCGAACGTGCTCGGCCTGGCACCGCATGGGTGCAGGGGGCCGAAAGCAGCCCTCTGGCCGGATTTCCACGGCTGTGCAATCGGCCTGAAACATTCCGCTTGCCGGTGGCGGCAAGCGCTGTCTTCAGCTCTCGGCAAACGGGCCCTCGTCGCCCTTGCCTTCGCGCCGTTGCCGAGTAATGATCATTACATGATTACAACGGATCAGCAAGAGCAGCTGCGCGGCTGGTTCGCCGGCCGCCTGCCCGACGACCTGTTCGAGGGCCTGGTGGAGGTCGTCGTCGACCGCGAGGAGATCACCGTGGTCGGTCGCATCCCCGAGCCCCGGCTCGCCGAGGGCACCTCGCCCGCCGAGAAGGAGGCGGCGATCGGGGCCCGTGTCCAGGAGTTCCGCGAACGCACCCGCGAGGACCGGATCGCGGTGGCGCGCGAGGCGGAGCAACGGTTCCGCAGGAAGGTGTCCTGGGGCGTGGAGTGCGGGGGCGAGCGCGCCCTGTTCACGCACATCGCCGCCCCTGTGATGACCCGGCTGCGCCAGCCCGAGCGTCAGGTGCTGGACACGCTCATCGCGGGCGGAGTCGCCCGCAGCCGCAGCGACGCGCTCGCCTGGTGTGTACGCCTGGTGCAGAGGCACACCGACGACTGGCTGACGGAGTTGCGCGAGTCGCTGGAGCATGTGCAGCGGGTGCGAGCCCAGGGGCCCGACACGGAGTTCCGGGGCGCGTCGGCAGACGCAGCAGCCGAGGAGGAATGACCCGGCGTCCCGTGTCACACGCGCCGGTCAATGCGGCGGATCACGATGTTCGCCCCTGCCGTCGCCCCCGGCGGGCTGTTCCACTCCCCCCCGCCGGGGGAAGGTGGGCCGGCGACCGTGACGCGCGCGGCGCGCAGCAGCCGGTCGCCGACCCGGTACCCGCGGCTCAGGATCTCGGTGCAGGTCAGCCGGTCGACGTCCGGCGAGACGACATGCGTCACGGCCTCATGGCGGGTGGGATCGAAGGGCTCACCGTCCTCCCCGAACTTCCGCAGCCCCAAGGAGCCCAGCTGGGTCTCCAGGACGTCGGCGACTGCTTTCAGCCCTGGAGTCATGGCCTCCTGCCGACGCGCCCCCTCGACGGCGTCCAGCACGGGCAGAAGCGCTCTCAACACGTTCTCCGCGGCGATCTCGCGCACGGCAAGACGGTCACGGCGTACCTGCTTGCGGTAGTTGTCGTACTCGGCCTTCACCCGCTGCAGATCGGCGGTGCGCTCGTCCAGCAGACGACGCAACTCCGGGCTCTGCGGCCGGCTCTGATCCATGGTCAGCCTGCCTGTGAGGTGTGGTCGTCATCCACGATCTCGGCGTCCACGACATCGTCGTCCGCCCGGCCGCCGCCGCTCGCCGTGCCCTGCTCCGACGCCGTGCCGCCCTCAGGGCGCACCTGTTCGTACAGGGCGCTGCCGATCTTCTGCGCCGCGGTGGCGGCCTTGTCCATGGTCCGCCGGATCTCCGCGGTGTCCTCGCTCTTGAGCGCCTCCTTCAGTTCGTCGATGGCGCTCTCCGTCTCGCTCCTCGCATCGGCGGGGATCCTGTCCCCGTTGTCCCTGATGAGCTTCTCCGTCTGGTAGACGAGCTGTTCGGCCTGGTTGCGGGTCTCGGCCGCCTCCCGCCGCTTGCGGTCCTCCTCGGCGTGCTGCTCGGCCTCGCGCACCATGCGGTCGATGTCGTCCTTCGGCAGCGCCGAGCCGCCGGTGACGGTCATCTTCTGCTCCC
>NZ_JAYWVC010000461.1:0-2726 GCF_036281785.1 Streptomyces chiangmaiensis
GCAGAGCCTTGTACGCGTCGCATACGAGACGGAAGGCAGCCTCCTGGTCGCCACCAAATCGACCCGGTACGGGGGGCAACGGTTTGCGACCCCGACGGCACGGTCCAAGAGGGTGCGGTGATCTGACTGTGCCGTCGGGCCGGGACGGTGGTCAGGGCACGATGTAGCCGGCGGCGCGGAACAGTTCGTACCATTCTGCGCGGGTCAGTGGCACGTCCGATCCGAGGGCGGCGTCCGCGACACGCTGCGGTGTGGTGGTACCGATGACCACCTGCATCCGGGCGGGATGCCGGGTGATCCAGGCCGTCGCGATCGCCAGGGACGGCACACCGTACTTCGCCGCCAGGCGGTCGATGACGGCGTTGAGCTCGGGATGGCGTGCCGAGCCGAGGAAGGGGCCGTCGAAGAAACCGGCCTGGAACGGTGACCAGGCTTGCACGGTGATGTTGTGCAGGCGGCAGTAGTCCAGGAGCCCGTCGTCACGGCTGACCGACTGCTCCAGGCCCTGCATGTTGGCCGCGACGCCTTGCGCGACGAGCGGGGCGTGCGTGATCGACAGCTGGAGCTGGTTCACCACCAGGGGCTGGCTGACGTGGCGGCGCAGCAGGTCGATCTGCCGGGGGGTGTGGTTCGAGACACCGAAGGCCCGTACCTTGCCTGTCGTGGCTAGCTGGTCGAACGCACGCGCGACTTCTTCGGGTTCGACCAGGGCGTCGGGGCGGTGCAGCAGCAGGATGTCGAGGTAGTCGGTGTCAAGAGCCTTGAGTGAGCCGTCCACCGACTCGACGATGTGCTCGTAGGAGAAGTCGAAGTACGGGCCTTCGGGGACGATGCCCACCTTCGACTGGATGATCAGCTTTTCGCGCTGCGAGGGGTTCAGTGACATCGCCTCGGCGAAGCGGCGCTCGCAGCCGTGCAGCTCACTGCCGTACACGTCGGCGTGATCGAGGAACGTGATGCCGGCGTCCATCGCGGTGGCGAGGAGTTCTCGCACCTCCTTGTCGCTCTTGTCCTGGATGCGCATCAGGCCGAGCACGATGTTTGGGACGACCATGTCGGTGCCGGGCAGGTTGAAAGTCTTCACGATGGGGTCCTTGTCGGTAAGGGGTATTCGGTGCCGGTACGGGGCGTCTTAGGCCGCCGGCAGGCGGGAATTCTGCTCGGGGGTGAGCGTGACGTCGGTGGCGGCCGCCGAGTCACGGATGCTTTCGGGGCGAGAGGACCCGGGAATCGGGGCGACCACGGGTGCGAGGGCAAGCTCCCAGGCCAGGGTCACGCGGTAGACGCTGACGGCTACCTCGTCCGCGACCGCGCGGAAAGCGGCGTGGTGCGCCGAGAGTTCGGGCCCGTTCACGATGCCGCCCAGCGGGCTCCACGGCGGCAACGCGATGCCCGGCTCGGCGCGGCGCTCCAACTCGCGCAGGCTGGAGCGGAACCTGGGTGAGAACTGGTTCTGGACCGACGCGAGCCGACCGTCCAGGACCTCGTTCGCCTCGTCGATCTGTCCACAGGCGCGTTCGAAATGCCCGCCATGAGGATCACGCCCTCCTCGAGCGGGCCAGGGATCGCACCGATCGAATCGGCGTACGGCACACATGGGTCGGGGCGGTGGAACTGGCAGCGACCGATCACCTCGACGCCCAGGCGCTTTGCCGGCTCCTTCGCGGCCTGCTTGAGATGGGCCGGATCGCGCGCTGCTTCATCGGATATTCCCTCCGGTAGTGGAAGACAGGTGGTCGAGGTCTTCTCGCACGGAAGGCCGGTCCTGCCCGAGCCTAGGAACAGCTAATCCAGAAGTCCAACAATTGTTGGTCATGACATTGAGAAATGGATTGGATAAATGGGTCACGATGGGGCAGCGGCATGGCCGCCATCCCAGCGAACCAGCGCACGCCCACCCCCGGCCACGACCTCACGCTGTGCTGTGCGCGCATTCGACCGAGCTGCCCGACAACGACCGCATCACCACCAACTCGTGGCACGCTGCGATCGTGTCGAGCTGCCAGGCGATACCGACGTGGGCGATGCGTGAGTAAGCGGTCAGCCGGCCGCCTGTTGTGTGGTGGAGTCGGCTTCTTGGGTGGCGGTCCAGGATGCGAGGAGGCGCAGTGCTTCTTCCGAGGGGGAGCCGGGTTCGGCGGTGTAGATGGTGAGGGTGAGGCCGGGCTCGGCGGCCATGTCCAGGCCTTCGTAGGCGAGGGTGAGTTCTCCGACGGCCTGGTGGTGGAAGCGTTTGGTGCCGGTGCCGTGATGGCGGACGTTGTGGGCGCCCCAGCGGGTGCGGAATGCGTCGCTGCGGGTGGACAGCTCACCGACGAGGTCGTGCAGGTCTTTGTCGTGGGGGTTGCGGCCGGCTTCGGTGCGCAGGATGGCGACGGCTATGTCGGCGGCTTGGTCCCAGTCGGGGTAGAAGCGGTGGGAGGCGGGGTCGAGGAAGTTGAAGCGGGCCAGGTTCGCCTGGTTGTGCGGTGTGGCGTAGACGTCGCTGTAAGCGGCTACCGAGCTTGGAGTACGCCGGCGTCGGGAGACGTCGCGAAGGTCTGCACGTAGTCGATGGCTGCCTGCAACGCGTCTTTGAGCGGAGCGATGTTCCGAGCGACCTGGGCGAGGAGCATGCCGCCCTGGTATGCGGCAAGGAGCAGGTTGGCCAGCTGCGTAGGATCGGCGTCAGCGCTGAGGCGGCCCAGTCGCTGCATCCGCTGAAGCCCGTCACGGAAGATGTTCCG
>NZ_JAYWVC010000462.1:0-2715 GCF_036281785.1 Streptomyces chiangmaiensis
CGGCAGAACGTGGTCAGACAGGGCGCGGCGAAGATAGCGTGGAGCATGGCGAGGTCTTTCGGATGGGCAGTGTAGGAACTTCCATCCTGGAAGACCTCAACGCCTACCCGCCAAAACCCCCGACTACACCCTCAACTGCGAAGACCCCTCATTGCGCTCACTGTCGTGAACAGTAGAACTTGACAGGGAACACCAGTGACAACGCCACGCGCGAACACCCAGCGGGCTCTGCACTCATGAGCGAGGGTTGTGCCTCCCCGCTGGCAGGGGTGTTCTGCCAGAGCGGATCATCCGAGACGGAGAGCGAAACAGGCCAGACGTTTGAGACCGGGCTCAGGTCGGCTGAGACGGGACAACCGCGGGATACCACCCTCGCGCCGCCGGTGATGCGTCGCAGGCCGGGGGGAGGTCTCGATGGCCACCGGGATGGGGTCTTCGGCGGTGTCGCCGTGCTCGGTGAGTATCTGCAGGAGGTGGGCCAGGCCGTTGGCGTTGTCGTCGGTGCGGGCCTTGTCCAGTAAGGATCCGGTGTTGTCGACTAGGACGACGTCGTGGTGGTCGCTGACCAAGTCGATGCCGCAGAACACGCTCAATACGGTTCACGTCCTCTCAGGTGAGTCGCGTATTTTGGCTGGCCACAGCCGCGCGGGGTACGCGTCTCCCTAATGGCAGGGCTCGATGGCCCGTCATCCGATTAGCCGTTCGTGACTCCAGCGACCCTCAAGGCCTCAGTCTTGAGAAGAGCTCGGTGGCTCTCGAACAGGTCAGAGGTGATTTCTGCGAGCGGCTCGGACCATGAACATCAACGGTCCGATCATGTGATCGGTCACGCTGCCGACCACGAGCGCCAGCACCCGCCAGTCTTCTTTGAGGGCTCAGGCCCTGATCGTGGGCGGGCGTCGTACTGACGCCGGTGCTCGGCAACGTGACCGCGACGGAGGCAGAGATGGCGGCTCGACTCTGCATTCAAGGGGGCCAGGCCCCGGGAACCCACGACGAGTACTGCCAGCTCTCCCACCATCGGGCGGAGTCAGAACCATCGAGCCACTCTCGAATTCAGGGTTCATCGACCGGGGTCAGGACGAGGTTTCTCCGGCTCCAACCGCTGCCCATTAGGTCAGGACCTTCGAAAGAGGGTGTGCCTCCAGCAGTTCCTCGATCCGCCCGGCCAGCAGCTTCCGCTGATCAAGCACAGCTGTCAGCGATCCGGCCAGGCTCGGGACGATCAGCGCGGCCGCCTCGGTGCCGGGAACGACGACGGTCTGCTCGTCCGGGCGGTGAAGATGTCCTCGACCAGGCGCTCGGGCATCCTCGGGGCCTTCGGCCGTAACAGCGTGACAAGGCGGCGTCGGCCGGCCTTGCGGATCTGGGCCGGTGACCCGAACCGCTCCAGCAGAGTCAGGACGGCCGGGTGCTGCAGCCGCGGCCCCAGGACCCGTTCCAGCGAGGGGTGGATCTGGGTCAGCAGGCCGTGAAGCCGGTTGGCGACTCTGGTGGCTTCGCCGGCCAAGTCGTCGTCGAACCCGACGATCATCTCCAGCTCGGCGATCGTCTCGTCTTCGAGGTCGATGGCCCGCAAGGTGTGGGGCATGGCGCGGGCGGCGCCGGCGATGATGAACGCGTCCTTCGCGTCGGTTTTGGCCTCGCCGGGGTAGAGGCCGGCGATCCGTCGCATCGTCAGCCCCGGAAGGCAGGCGACCGGGCAGCTCATATCCCTCGCGACCGCCAGCGACAGGGCCCCGATCTAGGCCGGCTGGTCGACCACGACCAGCACCGTTCCGTGCTTGGCCTGGAACCCCACGAACAGTTCGCGGAGCTTGGGCTCGGTGTTGGGCAGGCTCTTGTCGAAGGCTTTCTTCCCGGCCGGGGTGACGGCGGTGGCGTGGTGTTCGCCCTTGCCGACGTCCAGGCCGAGGAAGACGTCGATGGCGCCGGTGTCGATCACGTGCAGGCTCCTCCATCACGCTTTCGTCCGGCCTGCCAGGGCACCGAGCTGCCACATCCACGTTACGGAGAGCTCTTCCGGCCCGGTGAAGTCGGTGCTCAAGCCCCTCATCAGCGGTCCGTCGGTGCCTTCCGACCCGGTGACACCACCCCCGGGATCATGAACATCAAGGAGGGAAGTCATGCCGGACCCGAAGGCCGGAGGCCCCATTGCGGAGCCACGAAAGAGGTAACGGGGGGCCATCCCGCCTGCCGTCGACCCAGGCAGAGCCGAGCAGACGCGGCCCCTGGCGTCACAGTCGTTCGTACAGTGGCGCGCCTCCACCTGGACGCCATGAACCACGCCCGCCGCCCGCTCCACGGTGTGTGGGTCGACGGTGGACGGGATGGGAGCGGGGGAGAGTGGTGGGCCAAAGAGTTCGCGGATGGCGGTGATCTGCGCTGGCATGGGCGCACCCTGAGCCGTGAGGCGGGGCGGCACAAGCCGGGTCAGAGCCCCGAGCTGGTTACGTTTCCGCTCAAGCCATGCAAGGTCCACAGGGCGCCCACGACGAGCCGGGCGACTGCCAGGACGGCGACCGCCAGCACTCCCAGGAGCAGTATGCCGATTGCGGTCGAACACTGGGCTGTTGCTGCGACAGGACAGGCTTTGACAATGGTGAAATACTGTTCGGTATGACCTGATCGACGGGGAGCGCCGAACTCGCTGCCTACCTGGACCGGAACATCCGAATGGCTCCATTGGGCGCAGGACGATCCTGGGCTGCGTAG
>NZ_JAYWVC010000463.1:0-2661 GCF_036281785.1 Streptomyces chiangmaiensis
CAGCTGCTCGCGGTGGCTCCACATGCGCTGCCAACGCTCGTCGGCGGCCGCTGTGTCCGCAGGCGTGTCCGTCGCCATGAGGGCCCCTCCGCACTCACCCGGCGGTTCTGTGCTTCCGGCGGGTATCGCGACATTACCGCCGAGTAGCGGCAGTTGTGGAGGGGGCGACGCCCATTGTGTTCTAGTTGCCGTTGGTCAGCGGCCCCGCGTCGGGTAGCACACCGCCGCCGGGCAGCGTGAGGGTCGGTTCGGGGACGGGAACCAGCGGCGGCCCGGACTCCTTCGGGACGCCGGCCTTGGGGGACGGGCTGGGGGAGGGTGAGCTGGGCGGCGTCGACGGCATGCGCGAAGGCCCAGGGCCCGGCTTCCGATCGTCCGACGGCTTCGGCCTCCTCGGGCGGGACGGCTTCGGCCTGTCCGACCGGGATCCGTCGGACGCGTCCGGCACGACGCGGCGTCCGGTCAGGTAGTACGCGTACCACGCCTTGACGGTGCCCAGATAGGCGTCCGAGTGGTTGTAGCCCAAGATCGCCCGGTCCAGGTCGGCGGGGTTCGACAGGTCACGGCCGCCCGCGCACAGGTAGCGGCCGGCGGCAAGCGCCGCGTCGTAGACGTTGTTCGGGTCCGTCCGTCCGTCGCCGTTGCCGTCCGCTCCCCAGCGGGCCCAGGTGGACGGGATGAACTGCATCGGGCCGACCGCGCGGTCGTACACCGTGTCCCCGTCGTATGCGCCGCCGTCGCTGTCTGCCACGACGGCGAAGGCGCCGCCGGTCAGCCGTGGGCCGAGGATGGGCGTCACGGTCGTACCGTCCCGGGTCACCCGGCCGCCCCGTGCCTGCCCGGACTCCACCTGCCCGATCGCGGCCAGCAGCTGCCAGCGCAGCCGGCAGCGTGGCGCGCTGCGCGCCAACTCCTCCTCGGCACGCCGGTACGCGGCGAACACGCTCGCGGGCAGGGCACCGCCGCCCGTCACTGCCTGTGCTGAGCCCTTCCTCCACGTCCGCAGCGGGGGAAGACCGGTGCGGTACGGGGTGTCGCCAGACACGCTAAGGCCATGCCCGGCGAGTGCCGCCCCCCGCGCGGGCTCCGCGGCCACGGCCGAGACCGTCCTCGGCGCCTGCGACGCGCTCAGCACGGCCATCGCCGCCGCCGCGATCGCCGTACCCCTGGCACCCCTCAGTGCCCCCTTGAGTGCACGCGCTGTCACTGTGCAGTCCCCTCCGTGGGTGAATCCGTCATCTGCTCTACGCGGCCGGAGGGCAGGTCCGTCGCCCGGAACCGGGGGGATCGGGCGGGCGCGTCTTCGGGAGCGGGGTACGCATGCGTGTCCGTCAAGGTCTCACCAAGTGGTGGAGCGCCACGGTGATGGCACTTTTTCCTCGGAAAGGTGATCGGTGTTAGCCAGGCGGGAGCACTCGTTCACGGCGGAGTGCGGGTCCCGAGGTACCAGGAACGCGGACGCCGCGTGTGCCGGCGGTGGCCGTGCGGGAGGGGGTGATGCCTTCGGTGGGCTCGTGGTCGGTGGGCTCGGAGCCGCCGGTGGCTCACAGTTGGATGCTGCCGTCGCCGAGGCGCATGCCGATCTGGCGGTCGTGGGGGCCGTCGAGGCGCGCGCCGACTGGGAGGCCCCGCCAAGACTTGGAAGCGCACCGGCCTCATGTTCACGGCTGCAGGACCTGCGGCACTGCGCCGCGCCCCTGTCTCTGGCCGTCGGCCTGCACATGAAGGCAGTCCAGACTTCGCTGGGGCACTTCCCCTACTCGCTGACCGCCGACACGTGCACCTCGGTACTGCCGTAGTTCGAGGAAGCTCAGACCGAGGCCCCCTTGCCTTGTTTCCGCGCAGGTCCCCCGGCGTGGCGGGACGTCGCCCAGGAACCGGAGGAGAGGCCCGCCGTTCCCACGGAGACGGCAGGTCTGCCTGACAGCGCGTTCCCCTCCGTTCCCATGGAACGTCAAAATGCCCCTCGGGGCGGCTACTCCCAGAGGCATTTCTGATGCTCCGATGCAGGTCGGAGCGTCAATGCGTTGTGCCCCCGGCAGGATTCGAACCTGCGACACCCGCTTTTAGGAGAGGCGCTATAACCTTCCCTGCCAGTGATGATCTTCCCTGGGATTCACCGGTCCTGCTGTTCGGCGAGGTGTGGCCTTCCGTCCCCGCCTGATCGTTCCCTGCCTTTACATGGCCTTCCATTCCCCTGAGGGCCCCACGAGCCTGTGGGAACGAGGGCGGGGGAGTCGGCCGAGGTCAGCTGCGGTCGTCGAAGCGGTGAGCAACGCAGACCCTATGAAGGACCCAGTTGCGGGCAGGCGGGGAATGTGCCATGTGAGGTGGATGAGCTTGTCGCGCAGGTCCGGCATGCTCTGAACCAGGCGGGATTTGAGGTGGTCGGCGGAGCGGATCGTCGGATGACCGGTCTCCAGGTCAGTGAGACCCCTCCCGGGGTGCTGGTCGCCTGGGCGACGTCTGACGGATTCACTGCGCTGGCCGCTGACCGGCCTGGCCATGATTCCAGGGACGGCATGCGGGTTGCAGTGCAAGCTGCCGTCTCCGCTTTGATGATCTCCCTGGGATATACGGTCATGGGAACGCCCAACGGCGACATCATCGTCCCGGTGAAAGACGGCGATGCCGGCTAGAAGATCACTGAAAATCTTTGGT
>NZ_JAYWVC010000464.1:0-2598 GCF_036281785.1 Streptomyces chiangmaiensis
CGCACGCGGCTGCATGAACTGCTGGTGCGGATAGCCATGGATGAGGTGTTCCGCCGGAGCGCTCGTTATCGAATGGCCGGACCCGAGCTGAACGACGTCGCCCACCAGGCAGCCGCCGACGCACTGATGAGGATCACGCACAAAATCCAGGAATTTCGACGATGCCAGGTTCACTACATAGGCATTCCGATTTGTCATAATTGAAGTGTCCAGTAAGCTGGGATTTTTGGCGCGTTTCAAACGCCCGATTCGACTTGGACGAAGGGCGCAAGTTCCCGACCGTTCTGGCACTGACCCCGCCAGTCACTGGCAGGCGCGAGAGCTGGTCGGGGCCGTACGCGACGCAGCCGAGACGGCACTGAGCGCCCACCAGCGGCAGGTCTTAACCGCCGTCATCAACGGGGCCCCTGGAGACGCCCGCCAGCGAGCTGGAGACGAACCGGAACACGCTCTGCAAAACCATGTTTGATGCCCGCAAGAAACTGCGAGCCCAGCTGATAGCCAGCGCACACCTCAGTAGCGCAGACTGATGCGGCGACGACCACGTCGGACCGCACAAAGCTAACCGGGCGCCCACATCGCGACCACACACATCCTAGGCCCCGGCAGCCGCCCCCAGGACCGACAAGAGAGGCTCCTCCGCAAGGAGTTCACCTTCCCGGGGCGGCCTAGGTAAGAAGTCGCCCCCCCAAGGCGCTCACCTCCGAAGGGGCCCGCAAGGGCCGCACTGGACGAAAAAGGACGGCGAGCATGACGTTCATCTCGCGTGGGTTCCACGGCCGAAGGCCGCCGGCGGGCACAAAGCTGCCGCCCGGGCAGTACGAGACGACCGGCTTCCCGGTGCTGTCCGCCGGGCCCACTCCACGCATCCGGCAAGACGACTGGAAGCTGTCCGTAACCACGGAAGCCGGGAAGCAGCATGTGTGGGACTGGGCAGGCCTGATGGCACTCCCGACGGAGTCCCCGACCGTCGACCTGCACTGTGTAACGAAGTGGTCGAAGTTCGGCACCGAGTGGCAAGGCGTGTCCCTGGACGTTCTGCTCGCGGACGTGGAGACGGCCGCAAAACACGTCCTCGTCACCTCGTACGGGGGTTACACCACGAACATCCCCCTCGCCGACCTGGTCGACGGCAAAGCGTGGATTGTCTACGGCTACGGGGGCAGCGACCTGGCGCCGGAACACGGTGGCCCCGCTCGCCTGCTGGTCCCGCACCTGTACCTGTGGAAGTCCGCGAAGTGGGTCCACAAGATCGAGCTGCGGGAGAGCGACCTGCCCGGCTTCTGGGAGACCGCCGGTTACCACAACTACGGAGACCCATGGAAAGAACAGCGGTACCAGGGAGACTAGGCGACCGGCTCCGGTGGCGGACCGCCGAGGTCACGGGTCGGCGCGTGGAGTCGGCGACGGCCGTCACCCTGACACTGGACCTGCCGGACTGGCCCGGGCACCTGGCCGGCCAGCACGTGGACGTCAGGCTGACCGCAGAAGACGGCTACAGCACCCAGCGCAGCTACTCGATCGCCTCGGCCCCCAACGGCCGGAGCCTCGACCTGACGGTCCAGTGCACGCCCGGCGGGGAAGTATCACCGTACCTCGTGGACGAGCTAGTGGTCGGGGACCAGTTGGAGCTGCGCGGGCCTGTGGGCGGCTGGTTCGTCTGGAGGCAACAGCAAACGGAGCCGGTTCTGCTGGTGGCGGGCGGATCGGGACTCGTGCCTCTGATGTGCATGGTCCGCGCGCGAGAGGCGGCCGGCAGCCGTGCCCCGTTCCGGTTGCTGTACGCAGCGCGGAGCCCATCGGACCTGCTGTACCGCTCGGAGCTCCGCCAGGGTGCGCCAGGTCTGGATACGACGTACCTCTACAGCAGAGAGGCCCCTGCAGACTCACCGCGCCCGCCGGGGCGCATCACCCCCCAGGATTTGGTCAGTGGCGGCTGGCCCCCCGACTTCGAACCAACCTGCTATGTCTGCGGGCCCACGGCGTTCGTTGAGAAGACCGCTGCCTACCTGGTGCTCCTGGGACATGCACCTGCGCGAGTACGTACCGAGCGCTTCGGCGACAGTGGAGGTTAAGATGGCGCCCGTAGAGGCCAGACGCCCAGATGTGGACGATATCCAGGCCGGGTATGTCGACGGAAACGCGCTTGCAGGGCCCCTGTCGGAAGTCTTCGCAGTTGATGTGACCGCCGCGACGAGCCGATGCGCCAACTGCGGCTGCACAGGCCCGCTTGCTCGCCTCCACGTGTACAGGCACGCACCGGGCCTTGTCGCACGCTGCCAGCAGTGCGGGAGCGTCATGCTGCGTACGACGCGCACGAGGGACGCGGTATGGCTCGACATGGGCGGCGTGGCCTCGCTGGCAATTCCAGTGAGAGAGACCTGAGTTCCGGGCAGCCCCGCGCTAGCTGTATTGCGCCGCGGGGCTGTTGCCGCAGCTGATGGATGGCTGGCCTCCGAGTGCTGTGTGGAGTGATGGTAGTTGTAGCGGTAGAGGAAGCCACCCATGCTGTGAAGCGTTTGTCGTTGCTGCCGTATGGCCGGGTGTAGGCGCATTCGTCGAGCAGGGTGTGGTTGAAGCGTTAGACATTGCTGATGC
>NZ_JAYWVC010000465.1:0-2542 GCF_036281785.1 Streptomyces chiangmaiensis
CTCGGGGCGATGCAGGTGTCCGTCGCCGCGTACGCCGTCAAACGCGCACGCGGAGGTGGCAGCGCTGCTCTATGTCGCCTCCAACTGCACGAATCTGGTGGGTGGTTGGGTCTACGGGGCGTGGCGCCACGGCGGCTCGCCCCGGCGCCATCAGGCCGCCGCCGCCGTCTGCTTCACCCTCGCGAGCCTCCCGCCGCCCTTCCTCGACGCGCCCCTCGCGGCCGGCGCCACCCTCGCCCTGACCGGGCTCGCCGTGCCGGTCCTGCTGATCCTCTCCTGTGTCCTCACCCGCTCGTCTGTCCCGCGCGCCGTCCTTACCCCGGGCGTTCACCTGGGGCAACTCCGCTAGCGCGGCAGGATCAGCGGGCGCTGCGGCGGTCGCGGGGCGGGTGGTGGACGCGGGCGGTGCGCACGGCGGTTTCGGTGTGGGGGCGGGGGCCGCGGTGGTGATGACGGTCCTGGCGCTCGGCGGTCTGCGGGGCTCATCACCCAGCGTGTCGAAGTCGTCCGCGCCCGCGGAAGCCGCGGCGTCCAACCCGCGGGCCGCACGGCGGGGTTCGTCCGCGAACCGCAGGGAACCCTGAACTCCTTGACCCGCCACGGGCGCCCCGTCCTTTGTCGTACGTGAAGTGCCGGGTTTTCGGGGGTTTTTCTGGGAAGGGGAGGTGTCAACACGCCCAGGGGTGTGGGGGAGTGTGGGGGATATCGTGTGGCCGTGCCAGGATCGGCGGGTTGGTTATCCGCGCCGGTGAGAGGGGCGGCAGGTGCTCGTTGTGCAGGGAACTTCGGTGACGGCTGTCGTCCGGGGGAGCAGCGGTGAGCCGGTGATTTTGTTGTCGGGGAACGGGCGCCGGGGGGTGTCGGAGGAGACGCTGCTGGATATGATCAAGGTTGCTGCTGTTGTTCTCAGTGAAGCGGAGCTGGGTGTTGTCAGCCGGGCTGTGCCCCGTTTGCGGGCGGGCCGGGCGGATTCCTGTGTGTGGGTGGGTGGTGAGGTTTTGACGGTGTATAGGTTGGCGGCCGGCTGAGTGGCGGGTGTGGTCCGGGGAGTTTTGCAGGCGGCGGGTTCCCGGGTTTTCTTCTTTTGGGCGGGGGGAAATCCGCGCCGCCCGCTGTCGGCTAAATACGACGGCGGGCGGCGCGGATTTCTGGGGAGGGGACTGCTGCGTCAGTGGCGGCAGCAGTCCCAGCGGTAGGAGTACTGGCCGTAGGATCCGTACCGGTAGCGGTCCTGGTCCCAGCCCGACCGGTAGCGGTCCTGGTCCCAGCCCGAGTGCCGGTTGCAGGAGTGGTGCCGGTACCGGTTCTGGTACGGGTCCCAGTGCCGGTGGTCGCGGTCGTTGAAGCGGTATCGCCACAGGTCGATGCCGCGGTAGCGGTGCTGGTCACCGTTGTTGCGGTAGTGGGAGGGGTGGTGGGTGCGCGCGCTCTCGCCTCGGTGGAGGGCCAAGGTTGCGGGCGCCGCCGAAACCGAACCCGGCAGCGGGGCTGCACTTGCTTCTGCCGTAAGGGGCACTGCAACGGCCCCGGCTGTCACAAGCGCGACTGCCACTGCCCTAGCAATGGTCTTCACGTACTCTCCTTTCGGACAGCAGGAATTTCGATCTTTCCCTGCCGCTGCGTCAGACGCTACCTCGAATTCCGGGTGCTATTGCGGAAGCTGATGTGCGGTCAGGCGTGGCGGGGCGCGGGTCTGCAAGATTCGCAATTATTCGAAAACGGGCAGCTCAGCGGACGTGCCGGGCGTGCGTGGAACGGCGGTTTTCCGCTTATTCGAAACACCCGTCCAGACGAATTCTTTCCTTGTGGTGGAACCGGCTGGCCGGGGCCGTTCGAGGAAATGAAATGAATGCCTCTCGCCGGGTGAATTCCCGCCCTTGAGTGCCCCGTATTCAATGGAGTTGGAAAACCGGTTCGGATACCGTGGGCCTGTTGTTTTACTGCCGGCGGTCTGTGATCGCCTGGTGTGGATCCGCCCCGGCTTTTACGGAGTTTTCTGCGCGGCGGGTGCGGGTGCGGGTGTGGGGGAGGCGGCGTGGGGCGCGGTGTGCGGGGTGGCCGTGTGCGGTGCGTTCGGTGGTGTGGGGCTCTGGCCGGGAGGCGGCGGCCGGCGTGGGTCGCGGCCGGGGCCGCGCGCGGCGCGGTTGTCTGCTCGAGTGGGCCCTGGTTCCTTCGGCCGGGCGGGGGAGGGGGTGGTGGTGTGTGAGGTCTTCAGCTTGGTGCCTGCTGTGGGACGGGTCGTCATCTGCCGTTGGTGTCCTGCCGGGTGGTGGGGGCGGGTGGTCGGCTGCGGGGTGCGCGGCGGGCCGGTTGCGGGCGTGCGCCGGGGCGGGTGTGTGCCGGGGCGGGTGTGTGCCGGGGGTGGGCGCGGACGGGGCGGCGTTGTACGGCGGTTGTGCCGGGATGCTGTCCGCCTCGCCGGCCCGCCCGTGGTGGGGCGGAGTTCGGCCCCTTCGGTGGGCGGGCGCGGACGATGCGGCGGCCGGGAGGCGTCGAGGCCGTCACGCCTGGCGATGAGGATGCCGAGCTCGTGACGGCTCTA
>NZ_JAYWVC010000466.1:0-2542 GCF_036281785.1 Streptomyces chiangmaiensis
ACCTGCTCAGGTCCAGAGCGTCCGGTTGGATGTGTTGCAGACAGTCCTGGTCGACCAAGCGTACGGAGCTGTCACTCTACTCCCAGTGCCTGTCTGAGCCTGTAGACGTAGGGCGCGCGGAGCCTATGGCCAACGGTGGGGCTTTGTCGCCCATACGCCCTCCACCAGTTTCGAGAGGCTTACAGGCCTGCCCGCCCTAAGAAACCGCGAAGCAAGCGCGGCGCACTGCCTCGGATGAACAGCTCCGGCCTCGACCCCCGTGTCTGTATAGGCGGACTGGGCCAAGTACTGAGAACCGGGTGCCCGCATACACGATGCCTACTGCTTTGGGGATTTTTGTGAGCGTTGGCTCCTTAACTATCCGCAAGGGAACATTTTCCCTCATCGTACCGCGGATCGGGCAATTTTCTGGACCCAATAGTCCACTCGTGGGGGGGTGTGAAGTGACTCTTTTACGCAGGGGGCCGCCACTTTTCGTTGGCGGCTGGGGCCGCATGCCCGGCAGTGGGGCGTGCGGACGAATACGCTCTCCCGCCGTCGCGCCCTCGGTCGCCTGCCGAGGACAGTGAAGTCCAGCCGGTAGGGAGACTGCGACGCAACCGTCTGTGGCGCCTCACCCGGGACTTCTCGACGCCGTCTCATCCCGGACGGCTTTAGTGCCCTCTCGTGCCTCCTTCAGGCGGATTGCCGTCTTCGGCGGGCACGGCATAGGCCTTGATGTGGCCGATCGCCATGTCGAGGGCGATCCTCATGGGTTTGACGTCTCGGACCGTCTGCGCAAGGAGGTAGCCGCCTTGAAGGGCGGCCATGAGACCAGTGGCAAGCTCTCCGGCGTTGGCGTCGGCACGGAGGACTCCTGAGTCCTTCATCCTCACGAGCCCGGCCGAGAGCATCCCTTCCCAGGTGTCGAAGTACCGGGCGATCGCCTTGCGAGCCTCTTCGTCCTGATCGGTCAGCTCGCTTGCGAGGGAGCCGAGCGGGCAGCCGTACGCTCCGTTTCGGAGCGCATTGTGTTCGATCACTGCGTCCCGCCAGCGCTCCAGCCCGCGGAGGGAGTTGAGCCGCCGCAGTAGCTGGTGCTGGCGTTCGAGCAATTCTACTGCCTGCAACGCGACTACGTCCCGCACCAACGCATCCTTGTCGGGGTAGTGGCGGTAGAGCTGGGATTTACTCGTTCCGCTGGCCGCTCTGATCTCGTCGAGGGTCGTGGCAGACACGCCCTTGACGTACATCATGTCGGCGGCGGCCCTCAAAATGCGCTCTCGAGTAGCCCGCCCGCGCTCAGTCAGCCGGGAGCCGTTTTTGTCGCTCGCCTGTTCCGCCACACTGACCAGATTACCGCTGCAAAGGTAGCAGGATTCAGAGTGGACCTCAAGGTCCCTTTTTGGCCCTCCCCCCGCCACTCGGCGCATCCGACCTGGAGTACTTCTGCCCCGGCTCAGCGGCCGTGAAGTCCCGCTGGAACAGGTCCGGGACCTGCAAGGCCGCCGATTCGGGGACAGTGGTGCATGCATCTACGCAGGCGGATGCCGGTGATGGCAAACGTCCGCAGCACCCGGGCGACCCGCTTCTCGTTGACCCGCAGGCCCGTTTCCCTCAGCTCTGCGGTTACCCGTGGGGAGCCGTAGGCGCCGCCGGACTTAGGGTGGACCTCTCGGATCTTGCCCTACAGGAGCCGGTCGGCCCGCCGCCGGACCGCTGTGGCCTCCCGGCCGGCCACTTGTAGTAGCTGGACCTGTTCACGTTCAGGACCTCGCAGAGCCGCTTCACCTCGTAGGCGTCCCGGTGGTCGTCGACGAACTGGAAGCGGCTCCCCACCAGTTCGTCTCCCCCGCGAAATACTTGGCCTCTTTGCGAAGTATGTCCCGCTCGGTGGCCAGCTTCCGCTCACTCGCCTCGAGCTCGGCCACCCTGGCCTCCAGCTGCCGGATCCGTTCGTCCGGATCAGCCGACGGCGTCGCCTGCATGACTCGGGCCGCTGTCTGCCCGGCCGGTGCGGCAACCGGGCCGGCGCCGCGGCGTTCGCGGTCTCGCAGCACGCACTCGCGCAGCGTGGCCCGGTTGATGCCCAGGTCTGCGGCGATGCTCTTGTAGGTCGCCTGGATGTGGACTCGTACAGAGCCACGGCATCAGCCTTGAACTCGTCCGAGTAATCGTTCATCGCCATCGACAGTGTCTCGCTTCCTCCGGATCAAGCAGATCCAGTATCAGCGTGTCCACCACCCAGGGGGCGCGATACCTCGGCCCGTATTCGAGCGACAATCTCGTCATCGATCACTGCTCATTCGCATCAGACGTGACTGCCAGACACGGGCCATACCTCGCACGTCTGCCACCAGCAGCATAAAGTTCAGACACAGGCTCTGACGGTCGAGGGCCGGCCGACTTCCAGCCCCTTTGCATGACCATGCCGTGTCCGTATGACGAAACAGATGTACGTACACCGACCCACGACACGCTTCCCTGGCAGCGATCCCCATTTCGTCGCCGGGAGATTCACCAAAAGGAGAAAGCCCCGCGATGGGGAACACGTTCTTGCGTA
>NZ_JAYWVC010000467.1:0-2525 GCF_036281785.1 Streptomyces chiangmaiensis
CCAGGCCGGTTCGGGCCGCGAGTTCGTCGTAGGTCCAACCGCGTTCGGCCCGCAGTCGCGACAGCTCCTGACGGAGCGCGTCGAGGTTGGGGGCGGGCGGCGGAGTGATCGTCACCGCTCTATCCGACGGTGCAGAACCCTGCCCTGTCAGTGCAGACATCTGCCCTATTTGTGCTCGTCAGGTCCAGGGCAGCAGGGCAGAGATCTGCACTACCGTGTGCCGCCACCGGCCCTCCCCCGCCTCGGGACGCCGGCCCGACAACCCGTCAATCAGCAGGGAGGACAGCTCTCGATCGGGCGGCGCACTCCCCCGCCCCGTACGGCGCACCTGGACGCTCGACGTCCGGCCCCGCCGTGGGGAAACGGTTGTGACATGTCCGCAGTGCGGCCAGATCCCGGCCGACCCACAGTCTCCCGCGGCCACCCGTGCGGCCATCGTGGCCCATCTGGCCCGGCATGCCCGCGCCGATCCATGCGCCGGATATCTGCGGACCTGCCAGTGCGGAGAAGGCGGCTGCCGGTGGCACGCCCGGCATCGCGGCTGTGACGGGCCGATTCTGCTCCTGCTCACGCGCGTCGACGCTGGGCGTGTCTGGCGTCTGGCCGACACCTGCCGCGCCTGCGCCTCCGTCACCGCGCACGCTGCCATGGTTCCCGAGCCCTTGGACGTGCCCTCCAAACGGCCTGCCGCGAAAAGCGCCTCGGTGCAACCAGCCGGGCTCGCGGAGCCGCCGCTGACCGCCGGCTGGGACAGTGGATACGGCGAAGACGGACTGAGCTGGGTCATGTGCCCGGCGGACTGAGCAACGGCCACGATCGGGCCATGGCGCCCTCCCGCCGGGTCCGCGATCATAGGGTGCCGACAACCGGGTCTGCGATCATAGAGTGCTGACAGGGGGTAGGCATGCGCCGGCGATGGATCGTGGGCGCCGCTGCCGTCGCAGCCGGGCTGGGCTACGCGGTGCGGGCGTTCGAGGTGATTCCCAGCGGCTCCGCAGCAATCGTCGAACGTTTCGGCCGCTACAGCCGGACGTTACACCCCGGGCTGCACACCATCACGCCATTCGTGGACACCGTACGCAACCGCATCGACCTGCGCGAGCAAACCGTTCCGTTCCCGCTGCGCATGGTCTCGATGTATGACGGCAACGACCTGCCGATCGAATTCACCATCCAGTACAGCGTCACCGACCCGGTCAAGGCAACATACGGCACGGCCAGCTACATCCAAGCGCTGGAACGGCATGCCATCTACGAACTGACCTACGCGCTGGCCAACCTGGCGGCCGTCGACGCGCGGGTGTCGCTGGAGCAGATCGCCGAATCCGTCCGGCAGGTCCTCGCCCCCCGCGCCCAGCGATGGGGGCTCACCTTCCACGAATTCCTGCTGACCGTGGGCGAGGTCACCACCAGCGAAGTAGAGGACAAAGCACGCGTGGCAGCTGAGCACGGCGGGGGCTCCGCACAGTTCTACGCCTCCCACATGACCATGAACGTCCTGCCCAACGGTCAGATCACCCACCAGTCCAACGGGAGACTCGAAGCGATGAGCAGCTGGAACATCCAAAAGCAGGAGATCTCCGGCGGCAACGTGCAGCAGGGAGACCACAACGTCCAGGACAACCGCACACTGGATCCCGCAACCGCCCAACAGGCCCGGACCGTAACCGCCCAGCTCCTCCAGATCCTGCGTGCCGAGCAGCACGGCGGCCAGGCCTCGGCTCAACTCCTCATCGACGAGGCGGAAGTGATCGAAGGGGAGCTGGTCTCCGCCGAGCAGGAAGACAGGGCACCGGACGCGGGTCTGATGCGACGGGGCTGGCAGCAGATGAGGGAAGCGGCGGCTCCCGCGACGATCGCCGTGGCCGGAAGCGCGATAGCGAACCTGGTCACCCAGCTCGGTCAGCTGATCGGCGCCTGATTGCCTTCCGTTCGCTTGCCTGGCGCAGGGCGAGCCGCGGTCGCAGGCCTGTACCGCCTACCGAGCACCGTGTGCCGCTGGCAGGGGCGGCCAGCGGCACGGCACGACTGCCTCATTTCGCAGAAGCGACACCTTGTCGACCATTTCAGAGCGCGCTCCGGCCGAGTTCGCCTGCCGGGGACCGGTACTTCGCGTGTCTGGGCACGCTTCGGTCATTGTCATCCCCAGCTGTGTCTGCCGGAGGAAAATGAAAGGGACGAAATCTGATCTCCCCGCGCGAAATCCCAGCACAAGGCAGCGGCCCATGAGCGCTGATCAGACAGACATCCAGGACGTGCACGCCCTGTGGCTGCAGACTATGGACGGACTTCCTTCGCGGCAACGCCACGCCCGTCTGGGCGGAGGGCATGCGACAAGGGGCGGTGTTCTTGATGCCGCCGGCGGTGGCGGCACTCCCCCGGCCTCACGACCGCAGCGCCGCACTGGCCCGAGCAGAGAGCAAGCGGCTGCGCGCAGCCCAGCTGTTCTACGTAAGAAGCCGTATCTCTATCGATCATGAGGACGGTTCTGATCGAACATGGTCCTTGGTCGGGTGATCTCGGCG
>NZ_JAYWVC010000468.1:0-2511 GCF_036281785.1 Streptomyces chiangmaiensis
TGCGACCCTCGCCGAGCCGCCCGCGCAGCCGCACCCCAACCCCGACCCCAACTCCGGAAGGGGCAGCTCTCGTTCGCAACACCGCCTGGCATCAGGACTTGGACTGGGGGACGTGCCTGTTCATGACGATGGTGACCGGCTCCCGGCGGGGCGAGACGTACGCCCTGCGCTGGTCCGACATCAACGTCGACCGGCTCGAGCTCTTCGTGAAGCACTCCAACAACCGGCGGCGTATCAATGGCACGAAGACCCACCAGCGCAGCAAGCAGTCCATTGACGTGATCACGCGCTCCGTCCTCCTCGTCCACCGAGTACGGGCGGAAGAGCGCTGCAGGGCACTCGGCGGTGAACTGGCCCGCGACGCCTTCGTCTTCTCGCATGAGGCCGACTCCTCCATTCCTCTGCTGCCCCCGAGCGTCAGCCAGCGCTACCGCCGCCTGGCCAAGAGGCTGCAGATCCACACCCACCGCCTGAAGGATCTGCGCACGTATAACGTGAACGAGATCCTCGGCGGCGGCGCCGACGTCCGCACCGTCGCTGGCCGCGTCGGCCACGGCAACGGAGGGGCTACCACCCTCAAGTACTACGCAGCCTTTCTCGCCACCGCCGACCGCCAGGCGGTGACCATGTTCGCCAAACAGCTGCCGGTCCCTGAGGCCCTGCTCACCGAGCGGTCAGTAACTACGATGGTCAATGGGCTGCGCCTGGCGTGCGAGTGCGGCAACGAGGCGCTGTGGGCCACGCTCGTCGTCACCGAGGGCGGAGCCGAAGCCGTCTGTGGTCAGTGCGAGGCCGCAGTCGTGGCCCGCCCTGGGTCCTCGCCTGGGCTTCTGCGGGGCCGTGTAATCAAGGCCGATGCCGTGCTGGCGCGAAAACTCGCGCTCGGGGAAACGCTCACCAAGGAGCTCAAGGCAGCAATCGCTGACGGCACCCTGCCGCCCGGCGAGGAGGTCCCCATCGTCGCCGACTTCGCCCAAGCCCACGGTGTCTCCGTCGCCACCGCCCACCGCGCCTACGCCCAGCTGAAGAAAGACGGCTTGATCGAGGTCAGCCGCGGCCGCCGTGCTGTCGTCCGACCGAACTAGGAGAAGGCCGCCGATGCCGCACAAACATAAAGGTGACCATCTTTGATCAGGCAGCAGGGGCACTTCGGTCGATGGCGGGCATGCCAGACTGAACACGCAACGGGGCTCCTACAGGAACGGTGTCTCGGTCGACTTTCGTCCTACGCGGAGCCCCGTTCGCCTACCACCACTTCGCCGAACCGCTTGACACCACGCTCACCGGCCTGACTTCCCGGGCTTGGACTTCAGCCAGCCATCATGGGGCGAGCCTCGAAGTTCATGGCCCCAACGTCGTGCTTTAACGGGCAGGTCCACAGAATGCCCGACTCGCCATGAGCTTACGGGGGCCATGATCACTCGCCCCGGGCAGCTCCCGCCCAAAGCCGCTACGCCAACCGCGTGGTTACACTGCCGCCGTCGCTCCCCGTTGGCCGTCGGGGACGAGCTTGTTAGCCCACTGCGGTGGGGATTCCAGGACGAGGCGGATCTCCGTTATCTCATAACCCGCGCGGTCGAAGGCGGCGGCCATCGGAACGTTGACGGTGTCCGTCGTAGCGGTGATGCGGTCAGCGCCCTCGCTCGCGTGGAACCTGGTGATCTCGGCGAGGATTTCGTCGATCAGGCCCTGTCCGCGCTGCTCTGCGACGACACCCAGGTAGCCAACGTTTCGGTGGTAGGGGGTCGCGGAGGGGATGGCCAGGCCCGCCAGAGTGCCGTCCGGGAGTTCGGCAAGGCGCCACCAGGAGCGCTCACCAGGACAGTCGAGATAGAACTCGATGTCCTCGCGGGCCAATTGCTCGGCGTCCATCGAGCGGAGCTCGTTCTGCGTGTGCAGATCCAGGCTCCCAGCCGACACCCGGATGAACGCGTCGAGGAACTCCTCGTCCGTACCCTCCCGAAAGATCAGCTTCCCCGCAGGCACAGGGACCTCGGCAGCCGGTGTCCACTCGTACCGCAGACGCTCAATCTCGCTGCTCAGTCCGGACCTGCACGCCGCCTCCCTACGCCAGGCCACCGCATCGACCAACACCGGGCTGCTCCGCCAGTCGCGGGGCAGCGAGATGTTGTAAGCAGGAAGAGCCCCGAAGGCGGCATGGGCAGCGGCAAGCAGCCCGGAGGCGATGGCGACCGGGTCGACGACGCTGGAGCGTACCTGGAGGCAATCGAGCGCGATCGGCCGCGCGCTGTCGGCACGGCCCCACCACAGAGCGCGAGCCAGGATCTCCCCACTCTCGTCCTCAGCGAACCAGATCCACTCGGGGCGGAACTGGTTGCTCGCGAGCTCCTCTCGGATTCTTTCCGCGGTCAAGGCGGGGACGGGACCATCGGCCGGGAAGGCGGCGGCGCGGTTGAGGTCTGCGGGGTCTGCGGTGGCGGCGCGGAAGAGCATCCGATCATGATCACACCGTGGGGCCAACGGGACCACGTCTTTTTCGACGTGCGTGGG
>NZ_JAYWVC010000469.1:0-2498 GCF_036281785.1 Streptomyces chiangmaiensis
AGTTTCCGGAGCCATCGGTATGTGGTAGCAGGGGGCCGGCCGAGAGGCCCACGTAGCCGTCCTCGCCCTCTACCGCCGGGATGTGCCGAACGACGGTCACCGTGTCCGGGTCGGCATCGCGATGCATGAGCAGTTCACCGAATCCGGCACTGAACTCTACGAGTTGCTGCCGGGACTCAAGCCGGAACCGCGCGATGCCGTCGGATGCGGCCAAGCTCTTTAGCGAGTCGACCCGCGCGATATCAGACTCCTCAATGACCACGGTCATGAGTGGATGGCCTCCCCTGAGAATGCTGAAGCTTGTTGATTCCGATCCTGATTGACGTCCGATATCCCTCGGGCAGGTTGATGTTGTCGAGCTCGTGAGAATGAAAGAACGCCAGATCCGTATGTTCATCGCCGAGGACAAATGAGACATCCCCGCGCGGCTGTGCGAGGTAACTGGTGACGGCGACGCGTCCCTCCCCCGCGATGTCGTAATACCAGGTGTCGACGATGGAGCCCACCACGATGTCGAGGCCGGCCTCTTCGTGGACCTCGCGCCGTACTGTTTCCTGCGGTGACGCGTCTTGAGCCTCGGCGCGACCACCCAAGAGTTCCCATTCACCTCGGGGGTTGGTGCCCAGCAAAACGCGCATCTCGGAGTCGAGAAGAATAGCTTTGAATGACGTTTCGATCTTATTGATCCTCTCCCTCGAAGGTTTTCCCGGCGGCGGCCATGATTTCTTTTCTGCTGGACGGCATGGCAGGCCGCTCGTGGTAAAGATGGGTCAAAAGCTCGGGGTGGCGCAGGATCGGTGCAACCTTGTCTGCACGGTCGGCGAAGTCGCGGTCCTCGCCTCCCCAGCCTTTGAAGTTTTCGTCGAAGCCTCCGGCCGACTTGAAGGCTTCACGAGTGATCCAAACGCAGCCGCCCACCGGATGTGTAATGAGATACCCGTTGTAGTCCCGCCCTGGGTGGTAACCGTTGGAGGCCATCGCGGCGGCGTCGCCTGGTAGCAGGCAGAACATGTCGCTGTACGGCAAGTGCAAGCGACCGGGAGCCTGCGACACCCGGGCAGCGTTCCTGAGGATGAAGTCCCTGTCGGGCAGGATGTCGCCGTCGAGCAGGCACAGGATGCTGTCATCGGCAGCTTGCTCGGCTCCTCGGTTCATGGCAAGTGCCCGGTTGAAAGGGCCCGTGTACTCGACATGGATGTAGTTGTCCACCGCCGTCCCTGGCCTGGTCGACACCGTCGGCACATCCGACTCCTCGACCACAGTGATCTGGTAGCTAGAGCGCTCGGCCGTCTGGTGTTCCAGAGCCGACAGGACCGCACCGAGATTCCGGGCGCGCAGCGGATTGTCTGGTGTCGACCGATAGGGGATGACGACCTCGACCGGACGATCCACCAACAGGGTCGGATCCGTCTTCGGGTCATTGGGGAGCGGCGACCGGTGAAATACCAGTCGCGTCTCAGCCTCGATCATGGAGGCCATACGCTCCAGATTCGGCGACATGTGAGGCGAAATCAGCCGACGGCAATAGTCGAAGACGTGCGCCGGGCTGGACGTTGCCCGCTCGCGCAGGTGATCGACATCCTCTAGTCGGCCTCCGACGACGCTCGCAAAGAACGCGAAAGCAATCTCGTTGAGCTGGCGGCTTGATGACCAGCACGTCGCACTCACCGTTCGGGAGGTGTCGTCGAGATGGGTCACGACGGCACCCGCCACCCAGGAGACGGAGTCGATGTCGCGGGCCGGGAAAACGGGCATGAGGTCCTACCGTTCAGGCTTGATCGTGGACGGCGTACTCGTGGGACTTGTTGGAGGTGGGGTCCCAGATGTAACGGCTTGCCGATGGCCCCGGCCTGACGGCTGTTGTGTGCTGCCGATGCCGCCAATCAGTGAGCCGATGACGACGATTGCCAAGATGCAGGACCACAGGACCGGCGGGTTCTCCAGTCCAAGACCGATCGCGGCCGGCCCCAAGGCGTAGGAGAAGGTCCACGTGGTCTGGAAGACGGCCATGTACGGGGCCTCGTGGCCCTCTGGAGCATGCTCGACGGCCAGGGCGGACGCGGTCGGCTTGCTGATGATCTCGCTTCCGGCAAGCAGGACCGTCGCACCAACAGCGAGTGAGATACGGGCGCCACCGGACAGGTCGGCCAAACCGAGGACGGCGATCACGCCGAAAGCCGACGATGTCGCGCTGAGGGCCAGGACGGTTCGCCTCGACCAGTTGGCGGCGTAGTGCACGAGCGGCACTTGTACCAAGCTGATGACCGTGTAGCGGACGGTGAGCAGGACAGCGGCCAGGGCAGGGACCTCGCCCAGGTGTTCGGTGAGATACAGAGGGAAAGCCACGCCGGGGATGATCCAGCTTGCCGAAAGAGAGGTCTGCGACACGACTAGCTTCATGAACCCTCGATCGCTTAGAGCGGCGCGAAGGGATACCGGATTCTTTTCGGCCTGAATTCTGCTGTCCGGAATGCCAACCAGCAGAAGGAGTCCTATGA
>NZ_JAYWVC010000047.1:0-46027 GCF_036281785.1 Streptomyces chiangmaiensis
TCATCAGGACGACATACTCGGTGAGCGTCTGCCCTGAGGAGCGCAGCAGATCATCATCCGGAGAGCGACGAAGCGCCACGACGACCCGCATCACGGCGCGTCAGAATTGCCTTTCCCGAGATCTCGACGGCCTGCCGGTCGGCCGGAACAGTTCCGCAGGTCAGTGACATCCGTCACATTGAATCCGGGAACTAACCGCCCCGAATAGTAGACGCCACTTTGTCGACATACGCGATTTGTCCGGCTTGGCGTCGGCGCGTTGCATCCGGGACTCGAGAACCCTTCCCCTCTCGACGATGTCGCCCGTTCGCATACGCAGAAGGCTTCTGACTGGGCGACAGGAACGACGAAGGCCGTAGAAGCGGGACCAGCACGCCTCCACTCCCATTTCAAGGGCCCACCCATGTCTACGAAGCAAAGTAGTACGAAGGCTCTTTGCGCGCCCTGTGTGCCCGTCCTAAGAATGACGGCCGCAGGGCATCGCCGTGGTTCAGGGGTGGGGTCCGCAGACAGCCAGCCGCACAGGGAGCGCTCGGCGATCACCGAGTGAGGTCACACATGGGGAAGCACCGCAAGAAGAATCGCCGGCGCATAGTCATCGCTGCCGTCGCCATGGGCGCCGTGGGCGTGCCGTCCGTCGCCGTGGCCTACGCCAACTGGGGGGACGGCGGAGGACACCCGTCGTACACTGCCGCGAAGCTCGCGACCAAGAATCGTCAGCACGACGCCGACCGGTACTACGGCTGGAACGCCGACGGTCACGGCGAACCCACCTCTGTGGCATCGAGCACTCCGACCCCTTCCGCGAGCGCGCCAAAGACCACCCCGCCGCCGAAGATCGCACGAACCACAGCCCCCAGGCCCAGGACCATGGCGCCGCGCACCACCCCGAGCGCCACCGCTTCCGCTTCCACGCCCGCCACACCGCAGAGCACACCGGAGGGCACCGCTCCGGCGCCCGTGACCGGTGCCCCTGCGTCCGGGGCCGTCGCGCGCGTCGTGGAACTCGTCAACGCCGAGCGGGCCAAGGTCGGTTGCTCGCCGCTGACCGTCAACGCGAAGCTGACCAAGGCCGCACAGGACCACAGCGAGGACATGGCGGCCCACCAGAACATGTCGCACACCGGGTCCGACGGGTCCGCCGCGGGCGACCGGATCACCCGGGCCGGCTACGCCTGGAGCACCTACGGCGAGAACGTCGCCTACGGCTACGCCACCCCCGAGCAGGTCATGGCGGGCTGGATGTCCAGCCCCGGTCACAAGGCCAACATCCTCAACTGCGGGTTCAAGGAGATCGGCGTCGGTCTCGCACAGCCCAACGACTACTGGACCCAGGACTTCGGAGCCGCGCGGTAGCGCGTCCCATCGCGGCACCCTGACGTTCCTGCTCGACAAGGGCAGGAGCGGTGGTGGGGGCGTTAACCCACGCGCGGCGATGACAGTCGCCCAGGACTCCCCGCCACTGCTTCAGTCCCTGCTCTTCCCTGGTCGTCCGTGACGGACGGCACGGTGGATCAGGACGCGCGCGAAGATGCAGATGGTCCTCGTGGAGGCGTACCGCCCCCGATCGAGCCGCATGATCACGTCTCGTCGATCGGACATGGGGGCCGAGCGCATAGCCCGCTGCAGAACTATGTTGTCCCACCACATGTGCGTCTGACCTGCACGTTCCTACCGTGTGCCGACACGTACCTGTCCCCACCGCACACGAGGAAGTGGCGCACATGGCCTCAGCAGCATCCGCTCCCCCGACGCCCCCGGCACGGCCCCAGAACCTCCCCCGTATCGTCGCCGCCAGCCTCATCGGCACCACCATCGAGTGGTACGACTTCTTCCTCTACGGGTCCGCCGCCGCGCTCGTCTTCAACAAGCTGTTCTTCCCGGACTCCGACCCGCTGGTCGGCACCCTGCTGTCCTTCCTGACGTATGCGGTCGGTTTCGCCGCCCGTCCGCTCGGTGCCCTGGTCTTCGGACACTACGGCGACCGGCTGGGGCGCAAGAAACTGCTGGTGCTGAGCCTGCTGCTGATGGGCGGTGCGACCTTCGCCATCGGCCTGCTGCCCACGCACGCCACGGTCGGGACCGCAGCGCCCGTGCTGCTCACGACACTGCGTCTGGTGCAGGGCTTCGCGCTCGGCGGTGAGTGGGGCGGCGCCGTGCTGCTCGTGTCGGAGCACGGTGACGCGCGGCGGCGCGGCTTCTGGGCCTCCTGGCCGCAGACCGGCGCACCGGCCGGGCAGCTCCTTGCCACGGGCGTGCTGTCGCTGCTCACCGCCGTCCTCTCCGACAGCGCGTTCGAATCCTGGGGATGGCGCATTCCGTTCCTCCTGTCCGGCGTGCTGGTGATCGTCGGTTTGTGGATTCGTCTGTCTGTCGATGAATCGCCTGTGTTCCGGCGGGCGTTGGCACAGGCAGAGAAGCGGAGGACGGCGCCGGGAGCCGAAGCGGAGAAGCTGCCGCTGGTGTCCGTGCTGCGCCACCACTGGCGGGACGTGCTGATCGCCATGGGCGCGCGCATGGCGGAGAACATCAGCTACTACGTGATCACCGCCTTCATCCTCGTCTACGCCACCGAGTCGGCCGGCGTCTCCAAGCAGAGCGCCCTCAACGCCGTACTCATCGCTTCCGCCGTGCACTTCGCCGTCATCCCGGCCTGGGGCGCGCTCTCGGACCGGATCGGCCGGCGGCCGGTCTATCTGCTGGGCGCGGTCGGGGTAGGGCTGTGGATGTTCCCGTTCTTCGCGCTCACCGACACGGGCGGGTTCGGCAACCTCATCCTCGCCGTGACCGTCGGGCTGGTGCTGCACGGTGCGATGTACGCGCCTCAAGCTGCCTTCTTCTCCGAGATGTTCGCGACCCGCATGCGCTACTCGGGTGCGTCCATCGGGGCCCAGTTCGCCTCGGTGGCGGCAGGCGCCCCGGCTCCGCTCATCGCGACCGCGCTGCTGGCCGACTACGACAGCTCCACGCCGATCGCCCTGTATGTCATCGCGGCGTCCGTCCTGACCCTGATCGCGGTGGGCGTCGCCAAGGAGACGCGCAACCGCGACCTGACGCGGGTGGACACGCCCGTCGACGCGGAGCCCGCCGACGCACCCACGGCGGATGCGCGTACCGTCTGAAGCCCCAGGCACCGACCGGCCCCGTGCGCCCGTGCGTGCGGGGCCGGTTCGCGGTCTTTCCGAGGGCGCGCTTTCGGCCAGAACACGGAACGCGCCCTCGGGTCATCGGGAAACAGCTGACGAGGACAACCGGAGCAGTCGCAGTGCCAGTTGTATCTCCAGGGCGCGAGCGGGGCTCTGCCAGTCGTCTCCCAGGAGCCGCCCCACACGATCCAGACGCTGCGCCACCGTGTTCACGTGCACGTGCAGTTCGTCCTTGGTGCGCGCCGGGCTCATACCGCAGTCGAAGTACGCGTCGAGGGTGCGGACGAGGTCCGTGCCGCGCCGTTCGTCATAGGCGACGACCTCACCGATCGTGCGCTCGACGTAGCCGGCGATGTCCCGGTCCCCGGCGAGCAACAGTCCGAGGAACCCGAAGTCGTCGGCGGCGGCGCCGTCCCCGGCCCGGCCCAGCAGGCGCAGCGCGTCGAGGCAGCGCAGCCCCTCCGTGTAGGCCGCGGCCACCGCGTCGGGACGGGCGGCGAGATCCGAGACGGGTCCGGACGCCCCGACGGTGACCTTTTCATGGACGGCGGTGCCCAGCTGTCCGGCTGTACGGCGGGCGAGGTGGGTCCCCGTGTCGCCCGGTTCGAGGGGCAGCAGCAGAACCGTACCGCCGGCGCGGGTGGCGGCGAGCCCGTGGCGGGTGGCCGCGAGGTGGGACGCGGCGGACCACAGACGACGGCGAGCGGCGGCCTCCTGGTCTGCGTCGGCCGATGTGCCGTCGAGACGGGCGGCGAGCACCACATGGGTGGCGTCGAGGTCGGCGCGAAGCCGCGCGGCCCGCTCGCGCAGCACACGCGGGTCGCGGTCGCGGCCGTCGAGCAGGTCGTCCAGCAGTTCGCCCCGGACGCGCTGCTCTGCCTCGGCGGCGGAACGACGGGCCAGCAGAAGCAATGAGGTGACCATCGCGGCCCGCTCCAGGGTGCGCTGGTCGACGGGGTCGAGCCCCGGATGGCCGCGCAGCACCAGCGCACCGAGCAGCTCGCCGCCGGCCGACACCGCGGCGATCCAGTCCTCCCCGTGGCGCACGGCATGGCCCTCGACGCGGGACGCCTCCAGGGCCGCGGTGGGGGTGCCGGCCGCCTCGGCGAACTCGACCGTGCCGTCGAGGACCTGCGAGACCGTGGCCGCCACGTCGTGGACCCCGCCGCCGCGCAGAACGAGTTCGGCGAGCCGGTCGTGGACGTCGGAGGCCCGTTCGATGGCCCCGCTGCGGTCGCGGATGATCTCGTTGGCGCGTGCGAGCCGGGCCAGGGCCGAGCGCGTCTCGGTGAGCAGGTTCGCTGTGTCGATGGCGGCGGCGGCCAGCGCGGCGAACGAGCCCAGGAGCGCGATCTCCTCCCGCTCGAAGACCCGGGCCCGCCGGTCGGCGGCGAACAGCACTCCGATCACCTGGGGACCGATCATCAAGGGCACACCGAGGATCGCCACGAGTCCCTCGTCGCTCACGCCCGTGTCGATCGTGCGGGTGTGCTGGAAGCGGTCGTCGCTGAAATAGTCCGGCGTCACATAGGGCCGGGCGGTCTGGGCGACCAGTCCACCGAGCCCCTCCCCCATACCCAGCCGCAATTGCTGGAAGCGAGCGGCGACCGAACCCTCGGTGACCCTCATATAGGTGTCGCCGGCCGCCTCGTCGTGCAGGGTCAGATAGGCGACGCCCGTGCTCAGCAACGACCGGGCGCGCTGCACGATCGCCTGCAGGACGGCGTCGAGGTCACGCAGCGCGGCCAGGTCGTGGGCGGTCTCGAACAGCGCGGACAGCTCGGCCTCGCGCCGGCGCCGGCCCTCCATCTCCGCGCGCACGCGCAGGGCCAGCCGCTTGGCCCGCTCGAGTGCGTCGACGCGCTCCGCCGGCAGACCTTCGGCGCGGGCGAGCAGCACCGGCTGCTCGTACGCGTCGGCCGACGCGCCCCGGGCCAGGAGCTCCAGGAACGGCGCCTCGGCTCCGGTGCCGGGGCGCTCCGCGGACTGTACATGATCGCGAGCCATGCCCCCAGGATGGCCCACGGCAGGACCGGGCTCACCCGACCTGTGGACAACCTTTGACATGCGCGCGCTCAGTGCGCCGTCCAGCCGCCGTCGAGGACCAGCGACGTGCCGGTGATGAAGGACGCCTGTGGGCTGCACAGATAGGCCATCGCCTCGGCGACCTCCTCGGGTTCGATCAACCGCTTGACGGCGCTGTCCTGGAGAAGCACCTCCGACAGAACACGCTCCTCGGGGATCCCGTGCACCCGGGCCTGGTCCGCGAGCTGCTTCTCGACGAGGGGCGTGCGCACGTACGCGGGGTTCACACAGTTCGAAGTGACGCCGTGGGCGGCGCCTTCCAGGGCGGCGGCCTTCGAGAGCCCTTCGAGCCCGTGTTTGGCGGTGACGTACGCCGCCTTGAACGCCGAGGCGCGCAGCCCGTGCACCGACGAGATGTTGACGATGCGGCCCCAGCCCTGTCCGTACATATGGGGCAGCGCCCCCCGGATGAGCCGGAACGGTGCCTCGAGCATCACCGTCAGCACCGTGTGGAAGACATCGGGCGGGAACTCGTGCAGCGGGCGTACCAGCTGCAGCCCCGCGTTGTTGACGAGGACGTCGGTGCCCGCGGCCGCCTGTTCGGCGGCGTCCAGGTCGGTGAGGTCGAGGACGTGCGGCTCGACGGCGCCCGCGAGGCCGCGGGCCGCGGCGACGAGCTCGTCGAGCCCGGAGGCGTCCCGGTCGACCGCTCTCACCTTGGCCCCGGCGGTGGCCAGCCGCAGCGAGCAGGCGCGGCCGATGCCGCCGGCGGCACCGGTGACGAGGGCGATGCGTCCACCGAGGTCGAGCGAAGAGTGCGGGGCAGGCGTCATGGGTTGACTCTAGGCAGTGCCCCTGCCCCACCCCATATGTTCACCGCACATACTTCACAGCGGATTCGTGGGGTCGAACCATGTGGGTCCATCCGACAGGGCTTGCTTGATCCGGAGCAGGCCGAAGTCGTTCAGCTCGGGCAGCGCATCCACCGTGAACCAGCCGACCTCGAGCGACTCGTCGTCGTTGACGCGCGCCTCGCCGCCGACGGCCCGGCAACGGAACGTGATGTCCATGTACTGACAGATGTCGCCGTTCTCGTATGTCACCCGTTCCAGTGCCTGGACGAGGACGACCCGTTCGGCGACGCACCGCACCGCCGTCTCCTCGTACACCTCGCGCACCGCACAGGCCGCCGGCTGCTCCCCGGGGTCGGGGATGCCTCCGATCACCGACCATCTGCGGTTGTCGGCACGGCGCCCCAGCAGCACCCTGCCGTCGTCGTCGAAGACGATGGCCGTGACGCCGGGGAGCCACAGCAGCTGATGACCGGCAGAGGCGCGGATGGTCCGGATGAAATCGGGAGTGGCCATGGCCAGAGCCTAACGGGCCGACTCCGGCACTTCCGGCTCAGCCACACGCGCGTCTTCAGCGGCGCGCTTGCGGCGGCCGCGGGTCGTCGACACCACCGTCCAGCCGAGCCCGGCGGCCGCGACCAGCACCAGAAGCATCTCGGGCAGGGTGCCGAGCCGAGTGGCGGGCGTCTCGGACGAGCGCAGCGGCACCTTCTGGACGAGCGAGGCAGCGACGAACATCCCGGTCCGCTGGGTGATCTTCCCGTCCGGCATGATGACGGCGCTGACACCGCTCGTCACAGGCACGGTGACGGTGCGGCTGTGCTCCACCGCCCGCACCCGGGACATGGCGAGCTGCTGATAGGTCATCTCGCTGCGGTCGAAGGTCGCATTGTTGCTCGGCACCGAGATCAGCTGCGCTCCGTCCTGGACGGTGCTGCGCACGGTCCAGTCGAAGGCGGCTTCATAGCAGGTGACCAGGCCGACCTTGGCGTCCGCCATGGTGAACACGCCCGGCTTGTGCCCCCGGCTGAAGTCCTGGCTCACCATCGACGTCCAGTTCTTGTTGATGACGCCGAGCAGCGAGCGCAGCGGCAGATACTCGCCGAAGGGCTGCACCTGCCGCTTGTCGTACGTGTCCACCGGGCCCTTGTCGGGATCCCACAGAATCTGCTCGTTGTAGAGCTTGCCCCCGCGCTCGACCACACCGCCGACGGAGATGGGCACGCCGATCGCCGTCGCGGCACCTTCGATCACGGCGGCGGCGTCGGGATTGGCGAAGGGGTCGACGTCGGAGGAGTTCTCGGGCCACAGCACGAGGTCGGGCTTCGGGACCTCACCCGCCTTGACCCGCTCGGCCAGGCGCTCGGTCTCCCGCGCGTGGTAGTCGAGGACAGCGCGCCGCTGCGCGTTGAACTCGAGCCCGGAGCGCGGCACGTTGCCCTGGACGAGGGCGACGGTCGTGGTGCCGTTCTCGGCCTTGTCGCTGACCAGGGAACGCGCTGCGACGGCGCCGAGCACGGGAGCGGCGACACTGATCAGGGCGACGACGGCCGTCCCGCGCCGCAGCTCTCCCCCGCGCCGTCCCTCCACGACGACGCGGACGATCTCGTACAGCCCGAAGCCGCACAGCACCACCGCGAAGCCCAGCACCGGGGTGCCGCCGACCGCGGCGAGCGGCAGAAAGACACCGTCCGCCTGACCGAAGGCGATCTTCCCCCAGGGGAAGCCACCGAACGGCATGCGCGCCCGTGCCGCCTCTCCCGCGATCCACACCGCAGCGGCCCACACCGGCCAGGCGGGCAGCCGCGCGACCAGGGCGACGCCCGCGCCGACGAGCGCTATGAAAATCGCCTCCACCGCGACGAGCGCCAGCCATGGACCGGAGCCGACCTCGACGCCGGTCCAGACGAGCAGCGGGAGCAGGAAGCCCAGACCGAACAGATAGCCGAGACCGAGTCCCGCCTTCCAGGTGCGGCCGCGCAGGCTCCAGGCGAAGACGGCGAAGGCCGGAAGAGCCAGCCACCACAGCGTCCGGGGCGGAAAGCTGACGTACAGCAGCACTCCGGAGAGCGCCGCGGCTGCGGCCGGGACGAGCCGCCGCACCCGGCGTGCGGCACGGGGTGCCGGTGCGGCCTGGGGTTCGAGTCGCTCCGGCTCGCCCACGGAAGTTGCGGTGACGGTCACCCGGGGAGTGTACGGCGCGTGACCGAACCCCCGACAGCTCGGTCCGGCCGCGCCATAGGCGTCCCATCCGCTTTCGGACCGCATTGTTTCGCCCCGCTGCGGCATCGTTGCTGCGCAACTCATCCACAAACCGGCGCATCACCCGTTACCGTGTGCCGGAGCCTGTGAGGTCCGGCCGGACACGGCCGGACGGCCGGGCCCGGCACAGGGGGGTGGCGGGGTGGAATCCACGGGCACGGAGTCCGCGACCAGGGCCGCGGACGCGGAAGACGAGGGACGAAACGTATCTGATGCCACCGGCGTCCTGGCGCTCGGTGCCTGCGCGGCGTGGTCGCTGATCACGGCCACCGCACACGGTGGCCGGCCCGAGGGATTTCTGCTCGCGGTGCTCGCGGTCGCCGCCGGTTATGCGTCCGGGCGCATTTTCGGATCTCTCCTGCCGGTCGTCGCGCCCGCCGCGGGAGCCCTGGCCGGCCTCGGGCTGGCAGTCGCCGCACCGCATGCCACGGCGGGGCCGCCGGTCGTCACCCCGCACGGGGACACCGGTGAGATCGCCGCGCTGTTCGCCCTCTCCGCGGGGGCGGCCTGCTGCGCCGCGTGGGCGGCCCGCTTCCCGGCTCAGCGACTGGCCCTCCGGTTGTCGGCCGTGGGAATCGGGGTCGTCGCTGCCGCGCTCGGCTCGACGACGGGTCTCGTCGCCTCCGCCGGAATCCTCCTGTGCTCGCTCGCCGCCGACCGGATGCGGCATCGCGCCCTGGCACTGTCCGGCCTCGCGCTCGCGACGGTCCTGGTCACCGGAGTGACCTGGGCGGTGGCGGAGGGCGTACTGCCGGACGGCCTCGGCTCCTTCCTGGAGGACCAGCTCGGGCCGCACCGGGTGCTGCTCTGGCGGGACGCGCTCACACTCGCTCACCGCGACCCCACGCTCGGCGCGGGGCCGGGACGCTTCGGCGAGCTGAGTCCCACGGCCGCGCAGTCGCTCCTGCCCGACGGCAAGCCCCACTCCGCGCCGCTGCAACTGGCAGCGGAACAGGGGCTGACCGGCGTGGCACTGCTCGCGGCGGTCTTCTGCTGGGTGCTGTACGCGCTGTTGCGCACCGGGCGGCCCACTCCCGTCGCGCTCACGGCGGGCGCCACGCTGACGGCACTCGCGGTGATCGCATCGGTGGGCAACGCGCTGAGCTTCACCGCGGTGACCGCGGGGACGGGCCTGCTCGCCGGTATCGCCACGGCACGGCCGCTGGCGGACGAACGCAGCGAGCGGACGGAGCCCTGACGGCAGGCTCCCATCGCGTGCACACAATCGCGTGCACACATGGGACAAGGCACATGGAAAGGGACGGGCAGCAGCCAGAGGGAAGGACGACCGTCGGTCCGCGTGGGTCAGTGCGTGGCGCCGGGCAGGCTCGTGTGCAGCCGGGCGCGGATGACCCGTACCGCCGTCTCCGCGTTGTCGACGGTGATCGTGAAGGTGTGGCCGTCCCAAAAGCGCAGCACGACGCCCTCACCACGCCGTACGACGACCGCCGTGCCCTTCTCGGGACGCCAGCGGTAACCCCACCCGCCCCATTGCCGCGGGGTGACCCTGGGCACGAACTCGGCCCCGGCCACGAGCGAGAGGGGGATGCGGCGGCGCGGGACGCCGATGTGGCCGCAGCGCACCTCGAGGCATTCCCGGTCGACCTTCACCGCCACGTGCACGAACGCGAGCGTTCCGAACAGGACCAGCAGCCCGGCCGCGATACAGCCCACGACGGACATGACAAGGGGGACGATGCCGGACGTCCACGCCGACTCGACGGCCAGCGCGATGCCGAGCGCCATACACGCGGCACCGCCGAGCGCCAGCAGCCACTGCGCACGATTGGTCGCGCGCCCCGTCCAGATCTCGGGGTCGCCCTGGGGATGGTCCCTCATGCCTCGAGAGTACCCAGCTTCCGGAACGCGGGCACCAGGTTGCGCAGAGTCACTGCTCCCGGCGCCGGTTCAGGGGAAGGGGACACCGGGTCGGCCTCTCACCGTGCGGGGCTGACCGCCTGCAGGAGCCTGCCCTCGGGATACGTCAGCGCCTCGGCGGGCAGCACGCCCTCGCGACCGCTCAGCAGCACCGTGAGACCACCCACGGCGGGAGCGTCAGGCGCCGAGTTCTCCCCGAGGCGGCGCAGCGCCTGCGCGGCCACCGCTCCGGCGGTCCCGTGCAGGATCAGCGGGGCGCGGCCGGGCTTCCGCAGAGCCGCGCGGATCCGTTCGGCGACCAGTTCGTAGTTGGTGCAGCCGAGGACGGCGGTCGTGACGTCGTCGGGGGTGAGCGCGGCGGCCGCCGCGATGGCGGCGTCGACCGCCGAGTCGTCGGCGTGGTGCACGGCGTCGGCAAGCCCGGGGCACGGCACCTCGGCGACGGTCACCCCGTCGGCGAATTCCCGGATGAGTCCGCGCTGGTAGGCGCTCCCTGTGGTGGCGGGCGTGGCCCAGATCGCGACGGGTCCGCCGCCCGCGGCGGCCGGCTTGATCGCCGGCACCGTGCCGATGACGGGAAGATCAGGCTCGAAGCGGGCGCGCAGTGCGGGCAGGGAGTGCACGGACGCGGTGTTGCAGGCGACGATCAGGACGTCGGGACGGTGGGCGGCTGCCGCCTCGGCGACGGCGAGGGCGCGCGCGGTGATGTCCTGGGGAGTGCGCGGCCCCCAGGGCATCCCGTCGGGGTCCCAGGAGAGCACGAGATCTGCGTCCGGCCGCAACCGGCGTACGGCGGCGGCGGCGGGAAGGAGGCCGAGTCCGGAGTCCATGAGCGCGATCTTCACCCGGCCACGATAGACGACGTGTCCCGGCCGGCCCTCGGGGTGGGGCAGACTGCGCGCGTGAGCGCCATCGTGTGGATCGCCGCGGTATCACTCGCGGCCTGGTTGTGGTTGCTGCTGTGCCAGGGCTTCTTCTGGCGTACGGATGTGAGGCTGCCGTCCCGCCGGGGACCCGGCGACTGGCCGTCCGTGTGCGTCGTCGTGCCCGCGCGCGACGAGGCCTCGGTACTGCCGCAGAGCCTTCCGTCGTTGCTCGCGCAGGACTATCCCGGGCAAGCCGAGATCTTCCTGATCGACGACGGCAGTTCGGACGGCACCGGAGAGCTGGCCCGCGACCTCGCGAAGCGGCACGGCGGGCTGCCGCTGACCGTCGACTCACCGGGCGAGCCGCCGGCCGGGTGGACCGGCAAGCTGTGGGCCGTACGCCATGGGATCTCTCGCGCACGCGTGCGTGCACCCGAGTATCTGCTGCTGACGGACGCCGACATCGCCCACGCCCCCGACAGCCTGCGGGAACTGGTGGCGGCGGCGCGCACGGGTGGCTTCGACCTCGTCTCGCAGATGGCCCGGCTCCGGGTGGAGAGCGTGTGGGAACGGCTCGTCGTGCCCGCGTTCGTGTACTTCTTCGCCCAGCTGTACCCCTTCCGCCGGATCGCGGTGCCCGGGGGACGTACGGCGGCCGCGGCGGGCGGTTGCGTCCTGCTGCGCACCGACGCAGCCGAGCGTGCGCGGATTCCCGACGCCATCCGGCAGGCGGTCATCGACGACGTCGCGCTCGCGCGAGCGGTCAAGAACAGCGGCGGCCGCATCTGGCTGGGGCTGGCCGACCGGGTCGACAGCGTGCGGCCGTATCCACGGCTGCACGACCTGTGGCGGATGGTCTCTCGGAGCGCCTACGCCCAACTGCGGCACAATCCGCTGCTTCTGGTCGGTACGGTGCTCGGACTCGCCGTCGTCTACCTGGTGCCGTCCGTCGCGCTGATCGCGGGGCTCGTCACGGGGAACCTCGCCGCGGCGGTGATCGGCGGGCTGGCGAAGCTGGTGATGACCGCGACGTACGTCCCGATGCTGCGCTACTACCGTCAGCCGCCGTGGCTCGCGCTGTTGCTGCCGGTCACGGCGTTGCTCTACCTGCTCATGACCGTCGACTCGGCGGTGCAGCACTACCGGGGACATGGTGCGGCCTGGAAGGGCCGCACCTACGCACGCCCGGACGCGGCGCTCGAGGAGCAGTGAACGGGCCGGTCGCGCGGGCGACCGGCCCCGTCACTTCCTGCCGGGGGTCCAGTTCATGCCCCACCCGTAGGCGCGGTCGATCGTGCGCTGCGGGCTGACTCCGCGCTCCGTGACCAGATAGCGGGCCTCGCGCTGGACGATCAGGTCGCCACCGGAGTTGGTGATGAGGGCGAGCGCGCACACGGTCGAGGGCACCGTGCACTCGTCGAGGAAGAACTCGACGGGTGCGCCGTGCTGCGGCTGGAGCGTGACCGTGGCGTGCAGGTCCGCGAAGGAGCGGGCGCCTTCGTAGATGGTCACGAAGATGAGAATGCGCCTGAAGCTCTGCGTGCGGTCGAGGTTGATGGTGAGGTTCTCGCCGGATTCCACGGCCCCGGTGCGGTCGTCGCCGTCGAGGTGGATGAACGGCGGGTGGTGCAGCGACCCGAAGGCGTTGCCGAGCGCCTGGACCACTCCCTTGCTGCCGTCGGACAGTTCGAACAGGGCGCACAGGTCGAGGTCGAGGTCCGAGTGCCGGGCCACCGCCCGGCCGCGCTTGCTGCCCCATCCCGAAAATTGTTTACGTACCTGCCAGTTGAGGTTCACGCGCATGAAACCCGACGTTCCGCCCTGCTTGGTGAGCGAGACCGAGGGGGCCTGCTTGGTGAGCGTGACCTTGGTGAGACGGACCGGGGCCCCGGGTGCCGAGGGCGGGACGGCGGGCGCGGGCGGGCCGTACGGGGCGGTCGGGGACGGCGGCGGCGCACCGTACGGCGAGGTGGGCGGCAACGCGGTCACCGGGGGCGCAGGGACGGCCACGGACGGCGGGGTCACGGTGACCGGCGGGACCCCCGGCACGCTCGGCCGGTCGACGCGTGTGGCCGGAGCGGGGGGCACCGCATGCTGGGGCTCGTCCACCGTGATGCCGTAGTCCGTGGCCAGACCTTCGAGTCCGCTGCCGTAGCCCTGTCCGACCGCGCGGAACTTCCAGGCGCCCTGGCGACGGTAGAACTCCCCCAGCACGAACGCGGTCTCGACGCCGGCCGCGGGGTCGAAACGCGCGGCCTCGGTGCCCCGCCCCTCGTCGAGCACACGGACGGAGAGGCCGGGCACCTGTCCGAACGTTCCCCCGTCGACGGAGGCGGCGAGCACCACGGTCTCGATCGCGGGCTCCACGCGCGCGAGGTCGACGACGAGCGTCTCCGTCACCTGACCGCCCGCCTCCCGCTTGCCTTCATGGCGCACCGCGCCGGAGGAGTGCGTGGGCTGGTTGTAGAAGACGAAGTCGCCGTCGGTTCGGACCTTCCCGGAGACCAACAGCAGTGCCGAGGCGTCCACGTCGGGCACACCCGGTCCGGAGCGCCAGCCCAGTTCGACGCGCAACGCCGCCGTCGGCACCTGAAGATTGGATCCTTTCGGCATTGACATGTCCGCCCCCATCACGTGTCACCGCACCGGGACCGAGGCCCAGGGCAGTCCGCTGCATCCGTTCCGGTCAACCTATTCCCCCAGGGCCCGAACTCCCATGACCCGGACCGCAAGACCACTGGCCAACCACCGGTAACCCACCGGGAACTCGGCCTTTACACGATCTCAACCCCGCCCGATGCCCCTTTTTGGCAAGTTCATTCGCATTGGGGATCCCGCGTCACCCCGGACACGGAAAACAACCCTCTTATCGGTCTCCCCAACCAGCACATCGTGGGCTTAACTTATGTGCCATGACCTCCCCCCGCTCCACCTATGGCGGCGGCTACTACTCCGCGTCGCCCTTCCCGGACACTCCGATCTACGACAGGCTCGTCGCCGAGCGGGGCACCCCGCAGATCGCTCCGATCCGGGTCCCCTCCGCATACGACACGCCGGGCAGCAACCTGCCCGCGCTGCCGTCGGCGCTTCCCGCGCTGCCGGCCGCGCCCTCCCCCCAGGTTCCCTCCTACGGATACCCGCCTGCCCCGCACCCCGCGCCGCTGCAGCCGGCGCCCACCGCGTACATCCCGCAGCAGGCGGCCGGCCCCCGTGGCTACCCGGGCCCGCAGCAGATGCAGCCGCCTCGCCCGATGGGCACGGGCTACGAGGCGATGCGTCCCGCCGCGCCTCGCTCCGCCGCGCCCCGCCCTGCCCCGGCGCCGTACCAGGACCCGTACAACAACGGGCAGTACCGGGGATACTGATCCACCTCACAGGATGAGGCCATCGGCTCCCGATGGGACGATGGCCTCATGCCGAATCCAGCGCTGCACTCGATTCACATCCACCCGGTCAAGGCGCTAAGGGGCCAGGCGCCTCACGAGGCCGTGGTGGAGCCATGGGGGCTGGCCGGAGACCGACGCTGGGCACTGATCGACGACACCGGCCGGGTCGTCACACAACGCGAACACCCGCATCTGGCATTGGCCGCCGCCGAGCTGCTGCCCGGCGGTGGAATCCGTGTGTCCGCTCCCGGCCTGGACCCGCTGTCCGTGGCCGTGCCCGACCCGTTCGGCGGTACGACGACGGCGAAGTGGGCGGGAGACAAGATCGAGACCGTCCCCGCCGACCGCGAGGCGAGCGCCTGGTTCTGCACATACGTCGGCGAGGGCGTGACCCTCGTCCACCTGGACGACCCCGCCGTCCGCCGGCCCATCCACGACCCGCCGTTCGGGCGCCCGGGCGAGACCGTCAGTCTCGCCGACGGCTACCCGCTGCTGCTCACGACGGTCTCGTCCCTCGACGCCCTCAACTCCCTGATCGAGCAGGGCGACCGCCCCGAAGAGGGCCCCCTGCCCATGAACCGGTTCCGGCCCAATGTCGTCGTGGCCGGAACGGAACCCTGGGCCGAGGACGACTGGCAGCGGATCGCCATCGGCGAGGTCGTCTTCCGGGTCGCCAAGCTGTGCGGACGCTGCGTCGTGACGACCACGGACCAGGCCACCGCCGAGCGGGGCAAGGAGCCACTGCGCACCCTCGCCCGCCATCGCCGCGTCGGCGAAAGACTCGCTTTCGGACAGAACTTGGTACCGCAGTCGCACGGCACGGTGCGCGTCGGCGATCCCGTCACGATCCTCGGATGAGCCGGTCCCCCGGGCGGGTTCGGACCGTTGCCGCAGCCCGCAGCGTGCCGACTCCCTGACTCTCCCCGGTTTCCGCCTGCCGCCGCTCGGAGCGATGCCTCAGGGCTTCGGGACCAGTTACCGGAATTGAGTCCTCCGCATTTCTGCGGCAGCACACTTCGATCGGACGGCCAACGAGGGAACCGTGGCGCGGAGCACGGTCGTTGAGTCGATATGAGAAATTCATGAGAGGCGCGTCGGGCGGAGAGAGGTGATTTCGCTCTCTTCTCTCCGGCCTCGGCGGCCGACGTCCGGGTGCCGGGGTTATCACGGACGCGGAAGGGGGTGCGGGACGGTGCGAGCAATCAGCGGTCTGTGGCGCTGGCGGGGCAATCCACTGTGCCGTGCAACCGATCTGGCCGAAGCCTGGGCGGCGCTGCTCGCCCTTCTCCTGGTCCTCGTCGTCGCGCCCCTGGTCGGGGTCGTGATCGGTTCGGTCGCCGAGGACTCTCTGCAGAGGTCTGTGCGAGACCAGCAGCGCAGTCGCCACCAGGTCGTGGCGACCGTCGTCAAAAAGCTCAACCGCGTCGCGCTGGACCCGGATCCGGAGTCGTCGACGACGCGGGACGCGCACAGCCGCGTACTCGCCGACTGGACCGCACCAGACGGCACGGCACATCACGAGCCGGTCCTCGCCGGCCTCGAGTCCCCGCGCCGGGGCGACCACTTCACCGTCTGGACCGACGTCCACGGCGGCATAGTGACCCGCCCGCTGGACCGTGCCACCGCGACGACGCACGCCGTGCTGGCGGGTGCCGGCGCGGCCGGACTGGCCGGGGGGCTGATAGAGGGCGGCCGCCGGCTGATCGTCTGGCGCATGGTCCGCCGTCGATACGCACGATGGGACCAGGCATGGGACAAGGCGGGCCCGGACTGGGGCCGCACCGGAACGGGCAGTTGACCGCCTTCGGGCTCCGGTCAACCGCCCATCTCCGCGCACGCTACGGTGGACCGGCCGGCTGGTCGGCTGTCCGGTATCTTCGCGAGAACCCGCGTGAGTACGAGGTGGGGGCACAGCAGCGCCATGGCACAGGGCACGGTCCAGGTGACGCACACCGGCACATCGCGGTGGCGGCGCCGCACAGGTGAGTACGCGTCGCTCGCCGCCGCCCTGGAGGCCGCGGGGGACGGAGACGTGCTCACCGTCGCTCCCGGCACCTACCGGGAGAACCTCGTCGTCCAGCGGGCGGTGACACTGCGCGGGCCGGAGGGCTCCCCCGGTTCCGTGCGCATCGCCCCGGTGGACGGGGTGCCGCTGACCGTGCGGGCCTCCGCCGTGGTCCAGGACCTTCACGTCGAGGGCCAGGACGCTGCGGCGCCCGCGCTCCTCGTGGAGGAGGGTGCCCCGGAGCTGGTGGACGTACGGATCACGACACGGTCGGCGGCCGGCATCGAGGTCCGCGGCGACGCCCGCCCCACCGTACGGCGGTGCACCGTCGACAACCCGGCGGGCGTCGGCATCGCCGTCGTGGACGGCGGAGGCGGGGTCTTCGAGGAGTGCGAGGTCATGGCGGCGGCCCAGTCGGGTGTCGCGGCCCGCGGCGGCGCCCGCCCGCGCCTGGAGCGCTGCCGGGTGCACCACACCTCGGGCGCCGGCCTGTCGGCGACCGGTGAGAACTCCTCGCTGGAGGCGATCGGTTGCGAGGTGTACGAGATCCGCGGTTCCGGGGTGCAGGTGACCGCCCGTGCCACGGCACACCTGACGGACTGCGATGTGCACCGCACGACCGCTGACGGCGTCACGCTCGACACCGACGCGGTGCTCACCCTGGCCGACTGCCGCATCCACGACATCCCGGAGAACGCGGTCGACCTGCGCTCCCGTTCGGTGCTCACGCTGACCCGCACGACGGTGCGGCAGTTCGGCCGCAACGGCCTGTCGGTGTGGGATCCAGGCACCCGGGTGGACGCCGACCAGTGCGAGATCTTCGACAGCACCGGCGACTATCCGGCGGTCTGGGTCAGCGACGGCGCCACCGCGGTGCTCGACTCGTGCCGGGTGCACGATGTGCAGGACGCCCTGTTCGTCCTCGACCGCGGCTCGCGCGCGGACGTCGTGGACAGCGACCTCACACAGGTGCGCAACACTGCCGTCTCGGTGAGCGACGGTGCCACCACACAACTCGACGACTGCCGGATCCGGGACGCGGCGACGGGCGCCTGGTTCCGGGACCACGGCAGCGGTGGCACGCTGTCCGGCTGCACCATCGACGGCACCCAGACCGGCGTGATCGTCACCAAGGGCGCCGATCCCACCATCGAGCGGTGCACGGTGACCTCACCTGCGGAGGCGGGCTTCTACGTCTCGGCGGACGGCCGGGGCAGCTTTCTGAACTGCCGGGTCACGGGCAGCGGTGGCTACGGCTTCCATGTGATAGACGGCTGCCGCGCGACGTTGAGGAAGTGCCGGACCGAGCGGTGTGCGCGCGGGGGCTACGAGTTCGCGGACGGTGGCCCGGGCACCTCCGGTGACGGTCCGGTGGTCGAGGACTGCACCAGCGACGAGAGCGCCGGACTGCGGCTGCCCGAGCCGCCCCGGGAGACCGCCGTGCAGACGACGGGGCGGTCCTCCGGCCTGCTGGGCGCCATCCCCGGCCAGCGCAGCACCGAGCAGGACCATCTCGTCACGGCCGTCCCGGAGCCGGAGAAGCCCGCGCGCACCTCGTCGGCCGTGCTCGGGGAACTCGACGCGCTGGTCGGCCTCGAGAGCGTCAAGCGTGAGGTGCGTGCCCTGACCGACATGATCGAGGTGGGACGCCGTCGGCAGCAGGCCGGCCTCAAGGCGGCGTCCGTACGACGGCACTTGGTGTTCACGGGAGCCCCCGGCACCGGCAAGACGACGGTCGCCCGGCTGTACGGCGAGATCCTCGCCTCGCTCGGCGTCCTGGAAACGGGCCACCTCGTGGAGGTGTCGCGAGTCGACCTGGTCGGCGAGCACATCGGCTCCACCGCGATCCGTACCCAGGATGCCTTCGAACGGGCGCGCGGCGGGGTGCTGTTCATCGACGAGGCGTACGCGCTGTCCCCGGAGGACTCCGGGCGCGACTTCGGCCGTGAGGCGATCGACACCCTCGTGAAGCTCATGGAGGACCACCGTGATGCGGTCGTGGTGATCGTCGCGGGCTACACGGCCGAGATGGAGCGCTTCCTGTCGGTCAACCCGGGCGTTGCGTCCCGTTTCTCGCGGACCATCACCTTCGGCGACTACGGTCCCGACGAGCTGTTGCGGATCGTGGAGCAGCAGGCCGAGGAGCACGAGTACCGACTCGGCCATGGAACCACCGAAGCACTGTTGAAGTACTTCACGGCGATCCCGAAGGGACCGTCGTTCGGCAACGGGCGCACCGCGCGCCAGACGTTCGAGGCAATGGTGGAGCGGCACGCGGGACGGGTCGCCCAGTTGGCGGAACCGAGCACGGACCAACTGACCCTGCTCTATCCGGAGGATTTGCCGCAGCTGCCCTGACCGCCACTACCCGCCTCCGCGTCCGGCCCGGCGGGACGTGGTCCGGGCAGTCCCGGCCGCAGCCGGCTCAGCAGATGCTCGCGCTCCTCCGCGAACGCCGGGTCCGCCTGGTAGTCGCCATGCCCGAGGATCGGCGCGGGCAGCGGGTGCTCCGCGGTGCGGCCGTAGGCGAGCGGATCCCTGAGCGGCGCGCGGTCCACCTGGGGACCGCAGTCGCCGGGCAGCCGGATCGGACCGCCGATCGGGTCGGTGAGGCGGTAGAGGTTGCGCCAGCAGGCGACCTCGCGGTGCAGAGAGCTGAGCGCGGCGGGGCCGAAATAGGCCGGGAACCAGCGCCCGTACAGTCGCTCCAGGGGCGAGCCGTACGTCAGGAGGGCCACCCTTCTGCGCACGGAGGGCTCGAGCTGCCAGGCCGCCGCCGCCGCGAGCACGCTGCCCTGAGAATGGCCGGACAGCACGAGTCGTCCGCCGGTGGTCTCGGTCCAGGTGGCCATGCGCCAGGACAGGTCGGGCACGGCACGCTCGGCGTAGCAGGGTGGGGCGAAGGGGTGGGCGGCCCGCGGCCAGAAGGTGCCGACGTCCCACAGGATGCCGATGGTGCGCCGCGCCGAGGCGTCCTTGTAGGCGCGGCGTCCCCAGGTGACGAAGAGGAGGAAGCCGATACCGATCAGCCAGGAGCCGAGCGCCTGAGCGGTCTCGGCGCCTCCGCGTACTAAGGGCTGGGTGCCCAGGGTGGCCCCTTCCGGGGTGTCGTGGGTGGCGAAGGCTCCCGCCAGGGCAAGCGCCCCCAGGAGCAGGGTCGCGGCGGACATGACGGCGACGACGAGCGGGGTCCGGTCCGTGACGGCGGCCATGACGCGGGTGCCCGCGATGCGCCGGGTCCGCGCGCTGTCCCTGGGCTCGCCTTGGTAGTCGAGTTCCACCGCGGCGGTCTCGGCGCGTCGCAGTACCGCGGAGCGCCGGGCCAGCCGGCCCACGACGACGAGCAGAACGAGCAGCAGCGGCGGAATCGTTGACGCCTGCCAGGTGAGCAGGACGGGCGGACCGGCCATGATGTGCCGGGTGCCGTCCAGCCAGTCGGCGACCCGCTGGGCCACCCCGCCGGACATCACCCCGCCGAGCGCGCAGGCCAGCATCGCGACGGCGGGGCCGGCCAGTCCGCGCATCGCGGTGCGGGTGTCGGGGTGGGTGCGGTGAAGGACATGGGCGACGACGCCGAGCGCGATGACGAGGACTCCCTGCGCCAGGGCGAGCGCGCCGAACGTGGCGTCGCCGGGCAACCGGTCCGCGGACCGCCAGCCCGGGCGCGACCAGCCGGCGTACACCACGGTCGCGGCGAGCAGCACGAGCGCGCCCGCGGGCAGCCTGCGCACCAGGGCCTGGTCGAGAGTTCGATCCAGCCGGTTCTCGGTACGGCCCCGTCGGCACACCACCCCCACCACAACCACGCCCGCCGCGAGGAGAGCTGCGCACAGGAGCCAACCGACGGCCTCGAGTTCGACGGAGCCGTGCCGGCTGTCGTACCGGGCGGCGGCGGTGGCCAGCGCGGCGGCGACCGTCAGTAAGCCCGCTGCGGTGTGGGCGGCGCGCAGTCGGGCCACGAGGCGCCGCCCGTACCAGAACCCGGGGCGGCCGAGGGCGGTGCGGTGCGGCTCCTCGTCCGGCTCGGCCGGACGGGAGATCGGCTGCTGGGACTCGTACGCGCTCCAGGTGCGGTGCGACAGGTACCAGAGCAGGCCGGTCAGCGCCGTGGGCACCAGGGACGCCAGGGCCAGACGCCGCCCCGGCTGGCTCCACCAGCCGTGGTCGGAGGCGACGGGTGAGAGGAAGCCGAGCCAGGAGTGGCGCTGGGCGCACGCGCGGGTACCCGCGCACTGCCAGGCACCCAGGTCCAGGGCGACCTCGCAGGCGGCGGCGACCAGCAGGACCGTCAGAGTGAGCCCGATGAGACGGACGATCAGTCCGTACAGGCGGACGGTCCGCTGCCGACCGGTCGTCGAGGGGCGCATCCAGTGCGCGAGATTGACCACCATGAAGGGCAGCAGCAACAGCCACAGGGCGCGCGCGGCGTTCCCGGAGGTGAGATTGCACCAGACGTACGCCTCGGGCACCGGACCTCTCCTGCGGTCCTCCGGATGCCGCTCGGCGTCGATGTCGGCCTCGCGCCGGTGGACGGCGGCCGTCTCGTCACCGGAGACACGGACCGTGCGTGGATCGCCCAGCATCTCCTCGGGTGTGGTGCCTCCGACGCCGTGGACCAGGAGCTCCAGGGCCACCCCGCCTCCTGCCGGCCGCTGCCCGGCGTCGCCGTGCTCCCCGCCGTGTTCCCGTGCACGCTCCACTGTTCTGCACTTCCCCCGCGTTGCGTACCGTGTGTCATGTGCAGGCAGATGATCGCCGCTGTCCCGGGCGCGCACACCCGTTCTCACGGAATCTCCCCGATACGGGTGACGTGATGAAGTGCGGAAGGTGATTCCCGAGGTACGGGGGGTGGCCTCATCCATGGCAACCCGTGCGAGGATGGGGCGTCCTCGGCTTTGACGGCGGGAGAATGGCCTTGTCGGAGCCGGTATGGATGCCATGTCGGGATGGATCGGGCGAAAGGGAGCGAAGCGGACGTGAGCGAGAATCAGAACCTCCTCGCGGAGCAGCGCCGCGCCCTGATCCTCGACGAGGTGCGACGGCGCGGCGGCGTCCGGGTGAACGAGCTGACCCGGAAGCTGGGCGTCTCCGACATGACGGTCCGCCGCGACCTCGACGCGCTCGCCCGCCAGGGTGTGCTGGAGAAGGTCCACGGCGGTGCGGTCCCGCTGGTGGAGGCGAGCACGCACGAGCCGGGGTTCGAGGCCAAGTCGGGCCTGGAGCTGACGGCCAAGGAGGACATCGCCCGGACCGCCGCCGAACTGGTCGCGCCGGGCACGGCGATCGCACTGTCCGGCGGGACGACGACATACGCGCTGGCCCACCATCTCCTCGAAGTGCCGGAGTTGACCGTCGTCACCAACTCCGTGCGCGTGGCCGACGTCTTCCACTCGGCACAGCGCACCTCCGGCCAGCGCCAGGGGGGCGCCACGGTCGTGCTGACCGGTGGGGTGCGGACCCCGTCCGACTCACTGGTGGGCCCCGTAGCCGATCAGGCGATCGCGTCTCTCCACTTCGACGTGCTCTTCCTGGGTGTGCACGGGATATCGGTGGAGGCGGGCCTGTCGACGCCGAACCTGGCGGAGGCCGAGACCAACCGGCGGCTCGTACAGTCCGCGCGGCGTGTCGTGGTGGTCGCCGACCACACCAAGTGGGGCACGGTGGGCCTGAGTTCGTTCGCCGCGCTGGAGCAGGTCGACACGCTCGTGACCGACGCGGGGCTGCCCGCAGAGGCGCGGGAGGAGATCGCGGAGCACCTCAGACGGCTCGTGGTGGCCGGGGAGACCGAAGAGGACACAGACAACTGACGGACCGCCAGCTATGGTGACGCCGACCCGCACCACCGCTTGCGTTCGGGAACCCGGTGTTCCCGCGAGGAGGTTCCGTCCATGGCACGCCTGTTGCGCCCGGTGGGACTCGACTTCACGAAGACCGCTCCCGTGCGGCTGGTGTTCGCACGGGAGGTCACGGCACCGCCAAGGGCGGTCTTCGGCGCTCTCGCCCATGACGTCCACGGCTGGAGCGAGTGGTTCTCCGCCGTGACCCACGCCCGGCCCCTCGACGACGGCACCCGGCGCGAGGTGCGCCTGACGGGCGGCACCCGATTCCGGGAGACGGTCGTCGCGGCCAAGCCGAACGAGGTCTACGCGTACCGGGTCGACGAGACGGGCGTGCCCGGGATCCATGCGCTCCTGGAGGAGTGGCGGCTCACACCGGCCGGTACGGGCACACGGGTGCAGTGGACCTTCGCGGCCGACGGGTCGGCGGTCTTCCGGTTCGCGCTCAAGGGTGCGCGCGGGGGCCTGGGACGCGCGTTCCGCCGCGCGGTGACGGCACTGGACCGGAGGCTGGCGGCACAGGGCGCCGGACCGGAGTCAGTCCGGCCACACCCCGGTCTCCAGGAGTGACTCGATCGCCGCCGTGTACGGTGCGATGTCCAGCCCCTGCTCGGCGAGCCACGTGTCCGAGTAGTACTTGTCCAGATACCGGTCACCCGGGTCGCACAGCAAGGTCACCACGCTGCCTGTGCGCCCGTCGGCCACCATCTCCGCGACGATCTTCAGCGCGCTCCACAGACCCGTGCCCGTGGAGCCGCCCGCCTTGCGGCCGATGGCCGCTTCCAGGGCCCGTACGGCGGCGACGGTCGCCGCGTCCGGGACCTTCATCATCCGGTCGATGGCACCGGGTACGAAGCTGGGCTCCATCCGCGGCCGGCCGATGCCCTCGATGCGCGAGCCGCGGTCACAGGTGACGTCCGGGTCGCCCGTCGTCCATCCGTCGAAGAAGCAGGAGTTCTCAGGATCGGCGACGCAGACGCGGGTGTCGTACTGCATGTAGCGCACGTACCGCGCGACGGTCGCCGAGGTGCCTCCGGTACCGGCCGTGGCGACGATCCACTCGGGCTCCGGGAACCGCTCCAGCTCCAGCTGCCGGAAGATGGATTCGGCGATGTTGTTGTTGCCCCGCCAGTCCGTGGCCCGTTCCGCGTAGGTGAACTGGTCCATGTAGTGGCCGCCGGTCTCCGCCGCGAGGGCGGCCGAGGCCTCGTACATCTTCCGCGAGTCGTCCACGAAGTGGCACCGCCCGCCGTGGAATTCGATGAGTCGGCACTTCTCTGCGCTCGTCGTGCGCGGCATGACCGCGATGAAGGGCACCCCGATGAGCTTGGCGAAGTAGGCCTCGGAGACGGCCGTCGAACCGCTTGACGCCTCGATCACCGGGCGGCCGGGACGGATCCAGCCGTTGCACAGCGCGTACAGGAACAGTGATCGGGCGAGACGGTGCTTGAGACTGCCGGTGGGATGGGTCGACTCGTCCTTCAGATACAGATCGATCCCCCAGTGCTCCGGCAACGGGAAGCGCAGCAGATGCGTGTCGGCCGAGCGGTTGGCATCCGCCTGAACCCTGCGGACGGCCTCGTTGAGCCACGAGCGGTACTCGGCGTCGCTGCGGTCGACGTCGTACGTCCCGCCGGGGCGGGTGATCTGCGGAGTGCTCACCGCGGGACTCCTTACCGGGGTGTTCCGACACCGGGTTCACACGGCCGGACGCCTCGATCATAGACACCTTTCGCAGCGCTTCTCACCTGCATAAACAGGCCTTTGAGCAGCCCAAAGCCACCGCTGGGGTGGACGGCGGAAAACGGTGGGGGCGCATCTGCGCGCGTGCGCCGGACACCCCGCGCGACCTCGCCGTGCACACTGGTGAAAGACGCCGGGTGCGGGCAGACTGCACGGCGTGGGGCGCCGACCGGTGCGGCCGGACCGCGCACGCCGGACCGTACGGGAAGCGCACGGGATCACGAGCAGACTCGATGGGGCCACCCCGGACCGCGGCCCATGAGCGATCCGGACCGGACACAGCCGACGCACAAGGGGGCGGGACAGCATGGCGGAGCCGGATTTCACGGCCACGGGCGTGCGGATCGGAAAGCGGCTGCGGTCGCTCACCCGAGCCGGGGAAGTCCGGATCAGCGACGGCAGACTGCGGTTGCTCACCAGCTACGGCAGTGAGATCGACAGTGCGCCGGTGCAGGCGGTGCGCGCGTCGAAGCCCTGGTTCGCGCCGGTGGACCGGGCGTTGGCCGATGTCAACGGCACCCGCTACTCACTGACCCTCGGCGACCACGACCCCGCGCCGGGTCAGCCGGGGCCGCCGTCGGCGCGCCGATTCATCGAGGCGGTCCGCCGGGCAGCCGGGCGCGGCGGCTGAGCGCGGCGCGAGTTGCAGGACGTCACCCGTTGCGTCACGCTGGTTTCACCTCACTCTGGGTTTACCGGCGATAACGCTGAAGAACCAGCCGCCGGTCACGTCAGCGGGCGGCCCCCGTACGAAGCCGTTCCGCACCAAGCGGCCGGAGTACTCCGCCGCACAGCAGGCGGCGAGTACACCCAGCCCTCCTGCTGGATCCGATCTCCGTCTTCTTCCGGACCTCAATTCGGGGAGTCGCAGCCGTGATCAGCCAGCCTCGCAGGCACTGCACGGTGGAGCTCCAAGCCCTGCCGTCGCGGATCGGACAGGTCCGCAGAATCGTATCGGCGCAGTTGCGCTACTGGCACCTCGATCCCTTGATAGACCGGGCCGCGCTTGGTGTGACGGAGCTGTTGACCAATGTCCACCTGCATGCTCAGCCCGACAAGATCTGCACCGTGGAGATGGAACTACTGCTCGACCGGCTCACCGTCTCGGTGCACGACCACGATCCGCGGCTGCCGGTGTTGTGTATCGCGGACGTCTCCGCCACCAGCGGACGCGGTCTCGCGATGGTCGCCGCGGTCTCCGCCAGCTGGGGGGCGCGCCCGGACGGCGACTCGGGCAAGGTCGTCTGGTTCACGCTTCCCGCGCCGTCGTCGGCGCCGTACCGTCCGGTGCGCACCCTCACGCCCTACGAGGCCGCGCTCGAGACGTCGGCCCGCTCGCTCACGATCGACGAGCGCAGGACGGAACACGTTTCTCCCGCCCGGTCCGCCGTTGCCGGCTGACCGGGCGGTGAGCCCGCCTCCAGATGCGTCGCTGGCGCGGGCCTTGTGCGGATCACTCCGCGGCGATGGCACGCAGGACGTCCAGACGGGCAGCTCGCCGGGCCGGGCGCAGACCGGCGAGCGCACCGGCCGCGAGGCCCACCAGCACCACCACCGCGAGCCGCACGGGAGGCAGCGCGAAGGCGAACGCGGTGTCGGACGCACCGCCGGAGGCCTCCACCAGGACCCAGCCGAGGAAGGCACCCAGGACCAGCCCGCCGGCCGTGCCGAAGGCGGCCACGAGGACCGACTCCCAGCGGACCATGGCCCGCAGTTGGGACCGTGTCTGCCCCACGGCCCTGAGCAGACCCAGCTCGCGGGTGCGCTCATGGATCGCCAGCGTCAGGGTGTTGGCGATGCCGAGCAGGGCGATGAGCACCGCCAGGGCCAGGAGCGCGTAGACGAGGCTGAGCATCATGTCGATGCCTCCCGCCGACGACTGCGCGTACTCGTCCCGGGTCTGCACCGACGGATTGCCGTACTGCGCCACCACCTTCCGCACCGCCGCCTTCCCCTCGGCCAGGTCCACGCCGGGCCTGAAGGAGACGGCTACGAGAGAGTCGGCGTCCTGGGTGCGGTGCGGGGCCCAGGCGGCACGGGTGATGACGTAGTCGCCGGTGAGTTCCGACCGGCCGTAGACCGCTCGGACCGTGAACGGCCGCGTCGTGCCGTCGGTGAAGGTGAGACGAGTCGTGCCGCCGACCTTCAGATGCTGCCGGCCGGCCTCCTGCTCGGTGACCGCGATTCCGTCGGTGCCGAGGCGGTCCAGAGAGCCGCGCACGGTGCCGAGGTCGAAGACCCGCCCCAGGGCGACAGGGTCGGTCACGGTCAGAGCCCGTCCTTTGCCGTCGACCTTCGCCACTGCGCGGCCGAGACCCACGGCGTCCGCCACGACGGGCTGCCGCGCGATCGCGGGGGCCAGCTTCGGGCTGAGTCCGCTGCCGCCCGCCCCGAAGGACGGGGTGCTCACGACGACGTCGCCGGCGAACGAGCGCGACACGGTCTGGTCCATCGTGGCCTTGAGGGATGCGCCGAACACGGTGAACAGCGACACCACGGCGACACCGATCATCAGCGCGCTCGCGGTGGCCGCGGTCCGCTTGGGACTGCGCAGGGCGTTGCGGCGGGCGAGGCCGCCGGTGACGCCGCGCAGCCGGTCGACCGGGGCGCCGAGCACGCGGACCGCCACCCGGGACGCGGCCGGGCCGAGCACCACGAACGCGGCGAGGGCGAGCACGGCGCCCAGACCAGCGGACCAGAGGGAGGGGCTCAGCAGTACTCCGGTCAGGGTGCTCGCCAGGGCCGCCGCCGCACACAGGCCGCCCACGACCGTGCACGTGCGTGAACCGCCGGACTGGTCGACGGCGCTCTCCCGCAGCGCGGCCAGCGGTGCGGTGCGTCCGGCCCGTACGGCGGGCAGCAGGGCGGAGCCGAGGCAGACCAGGATGCCGACCACGAGCGGCAACGCCAGAGACAGGGCGCCGATCACCAGTCCGCCGTCGGGGAACGGGAATCCGATGGCGGGGAAGAGGGCCTGCAGCCCGGCCGCGATACCGAGGCCGCCCGCAAGCCCGACGGCCGAGGCCACGACGGCGACCGCACTCGCCTCGACGAGCGTGGCGACGGCGATCTGCCGGCGCGAGGCGCCGAGCGCGCGCAACAGGGCGTTGTCCCGGGTGCGTTGGGCGACGACGATCGCGAACGTGTTGTGGATGGAGAAGGTCGCCACGAGCAGCGCGACTCCGGAGAACACCAGGAGGAAGGTGGTGAACAGGGAGAGGAACTGGCTGGAGATCATGTCGGTGTTCTCCCGTGCCGACTCCTGGCCGGTGATGGCCTCGACTCCCTTGGGCAGTACGGGAGTCAGCTCGGAGACGAGCCGCGTCTGGCTCACCCCGGGCCCGGCCCGCACCTGGATGCTCGCGGCCTGACCGGGCCTGGCGGTGAGGTACTTCTCGGCGTCGGCCTGAATCATGCCGGTGAAGGTCACCTGCGCCATGCCGTCCTGGCCGCCGAAGGTGGCGAGCCCGACGATCGTGACCTTGACGGGGTCGGGCGTGCGCAGAGTGGTCGTGTCGCCGATCCTCAGACCGCCCTTATCGGCGGCGCCCCGGTTGACGACGACCTCCCCGCTCTTCGCCGGGGCCCTGCCCTCGGCGATCCGGTACGGGTTGAGCTGAGGGTCGTTGATCCAGTTTCCCGCGAGGGTGGGCGGGCCCTGGCCGCCGACGGGCGTGCCGTCGGCGCCCACGAGTTGGCCCCTGCCCTGGATCTGAGGTGCCGCAGCGGCGACGCCGGGGACCTTCTCGATGGTGGGGACCAGCGAGGTGTCGACGGGCTGCCGCACACCCTGGCTCTCGCCGGGCGTGGTGATGGTGTCGGCGCTGCGCACGACGGCGTCCGTGCCGGCCGTCGCGTCGCCGAACATACTGCTGAAGCTCGCGCGCAGCGTGTCACCCATGACGAGCGTGCCCGCCAGGAAGGCCACGCCGAGGAACACCGCGAGGAACGTACCGGCGAAGCGCCTCTTGTGAGCGCGCAGAGAGGACACGCTGAGGCGCAGGGAGGCGTTCATGACCTCACCTCGAAAGCCTTCATACGGTCGAGGACCTTGTCGGGCGTCGGCGCTTCCATACGGTCCACCAGGCGCCCGTCTGCGAGGAACACCACCTCGTCGGCGTGGGCGGCGGCGACCGGATCATGGGTGACCATGACGACGGTACGCTCCGTCTCCCGCACCGCGCGGCCGAGCAGGCCGAGCACCTCCTCGCCGGAGCGGGAGTCGAGGTTGCCGGTGGGTTCGTCGGCGAAGACGACGTCGGGCCGGCCTGCGAACGCCCGGGCCACGGCGACGCGTTGCTGCTGGCCGCCGGAGAGCTCGGCGGGCCGGTGGTGCAGCCGGTCGCGCAGTCCGACGACGTCGACGAGGGCATCGACCCACTCCGGATCGCCCCGGCCGCCGGCCAGGTCGATGGGGAGCGTGATGTTCTCGGCGACGGTGAGCGTCGGCACCAGGTTGAAGGCCTGGAAGACGAAGCCGATCCGGTCGCGGCGCAGAAGGGTCAGACGACGGTCGTCCAAGCTGCTCAGGTCGGTGTCGCCGATGAGGGCGGAACCGGAGGTGAGCGTGTCGAGTCCGGCCGCACAATGCATCAGCGTCGACTTGCCGGACCCCGAGGGCCCCATGATCGCGGTGAAGCGGCCGGCCGGAAAGGCGACGCTCACCCCGTCCAGGGCCCGGACCGCGGTGTCGCCGCTTCCGTACACCTTGACGGCGTCGACGACCTGCGCGGCCGGCCGTGAGGTGGTCGTCGCGGAGGCGGCCCGATGAGGTTCCCGCGAGGTGCTGTGCTCCGGGGGGACTTCGTTCGCGGTGGTGGTCGACCGGCTGGAGCTCATGCCGCACCGCCCTTACCGATGCGGCCGAACTGGTCGTCGAGAACGGAGAGACGACGCCAGTACTCGTCCTCGTCGATCTCTCCGGAGGCGAAGCGGCGGCCGAGCACGGCGATGGGCGAGTCGCCCACCGGACGGCCGTCCACACCGCGCCAGGGTGCGCCGCGGCCACGCCAGGCGGTACGGCGCAGGACGGTCACGACGCCGACCACGACGGCCGCCCAGATCAGCGGGAAGAACAGAATCCAGGGGCCAGGACCACCGTCCCAGTGAGCCAGGGTCTGCATCTCGGGTCATCTCCTCGGTGCGTTTCTGCGGGATGCCTCGAGACTGGCGCCGGGTGGGGGTCCGGGTCGTCGTACGGCCAGCGGCAGTGCGTGTACCCCCACAGGAGTACGCGGGCGGGCGGCCCGTGCTCCCTGGAGACCTCGACGTCACGCCACGGGCGCACCGTGGTGGTGCCTGCGGCTCAGGCGAGTGCCGCCAGCGGATCGTCGAGCACCGGTTGCCAGGCCAGTTCCGCGGCTCCCACCAGGCTGTTGTGGTCCAGCGTGCAGGGGAGGATGGGGACTCCTCCGCTGCGGCCCCACAGACTGCGGTCGGCGACCACGGCCCGCAGCCGCTCGGGGTCGGTGTCCAGCAGGGTGCGGTGCAGCCCGCCGAGGATGATGCGGTCCGGATTGAGGATGTTGACCAGCCCGGAAAGGCCGAGGCCCAGCCGGTCGATCAGCGCCTCCACGGCGCTGCGGACGGCCGGGTCGTCCGGGTACCGGGTGCGGATGAGGTCGTTGGCCTGTTCCAGCTGCGAGACCTCGGGACCGGCGTCGCGGCCGGCCTCTTCGAGGAAGGCCAGCGGGTCCGCCTCCACGTCGAGGCAGCCGCGGCTGCCGCAGTGGCACGGGCGGCCCTCGGGATTGACGGTGAGATGTCCCACCTCGAGCGCCAGCCCCGAACTGCCGGTGTGCAGCCGCCCGTCGAGCACCAGCGCACCGCCCACGCCCCGGTGTCCCGTGGCCACGCACAGCAGGTCGCGGGAGCCGCGACCCGCTCCGTGCCGGTGCTCGGCGAGCGCGGCGAGGTTCACGTCGTTGGCGGCGAAGGCCGGTCCGGCGATACCAGCCGCACGCACGCACTCGGCGAAGATCTCCCGCACCGGCGCGCCCGGAGGCCAGGCGAGGTGGAGCGGGTTGAGGGCGAGTCCCTCGGGCTCGGCGACCGCGGACGGCACCGCGAGTCCCGCGCCCACACAGCGCCGCCCGGTGTTGCGCAACAGCTCGGTACCCGCCTCGACCACCGAACGGAGCACCTTCGACGGGTCGGCGTCGACGGCCTCGCAGCCGGGCGCGGTCGCGACGATCCGGCCGCCGAGCCCGACGAGCGCGGCCCGGAAGCCGTCCGCGTGCACCTGGGCGGCGAGCGCCACGGGCCCGCCCTCGGCGACCTCCAGCCGGTGCGAAGGTCGGCCCTGCGCCCCGGCGGCGGCTCCCGGATGCGCGTCGACCCGGATCAGGCCAAGTGCCTCCAGCTCGGCGGCCACCGCACCGGCGGTCGCGCGGGTGACGCCCAGTTCGGCGGTGAGCACGGCACGGGTCGGCGCACGGCCCGTGTGCACCAGCTCCAGCGCGGGACCGAGCGCCCCGCGCCCCCGGTCGAGCCGCGTCCGTGTGTTCCCTTCCCCTGTCGTCCGGGGGGCCGCCTTGCCAGTCATGAGGGCGAGTCTCCCATGATCCGCTCCGGGTCTGTCCGGAGGCCGCTGACCCGCAGCATGACGTTGAACCGACCCCCTGCCTCATCGTCACACGCGATGCCGCGGTCGACGACCCTCACCGACCGATCCGCGTCGGAGGGCGGCAGAGGTCGGGGCGTCGGGGACAGATCGTGCAGACCGCGCTCGTCCATCGCGCGGCCGGCCGGACGACTGCGTCCGACCGGTCGCGGACGTGAAGGGAACCGCTCCGAGCGATACCCTGCCCGGGTATCGTCGAGCCGGCCGGTAGAGGCCGGAGCAGCAGGCAGGAAAGGGGACGGCTGTGGGCAGCGGACAGGCAGGCAGGCGGGTTGCGGCCCGGCTGCTCGCGGTGTGCGCGGTCCTGTTCGGCCTGTTCCTCATGCATGGTGCTCCCGCCACCGCCGCTACGGGCTGCCACGGCGTTATGCCGGCGATGTCCTCGCCGATGCCCGGCGGCCACGACGCCATGCCCGCGATGCCCTCGCCGATGCCCGGCGGCCACGAAGCCGCCGCGGCGGCCACGGCCCACGCGTCGGACTCCGGTCAAACGCGTGTGGCCGTACGCGCCCCGAATGCTTCGAGGATGCCCGGGGCGCTGTGCGTGTCCACGCCGGCGCACGAGCGGATCCCGCTGCCGGCGCCCGGTCTGTTCGCCGTGGCAGCCGTCACGGCGCCGGCCGTCTGGATGCCGGCCGGACTACGGGCCGCCGGTGGCGGGACGAGGCGGCGGGGGCCGCCGGCCGGCGGACGAGATCTCCTGCGCCAGGTGTGCATCGCGCGGACGTGACAGACACGACGCCGAACCCCGGCAACGGCCGGTTCGGTCCCGTGCCCTGTTCGTCTCCGCGCGCCACCGGTGTGGTGCGCCCACCCGGAAGGACCACCACTCGATGTTCGTCTCGTCCCGTTTCACCATGCGCCGCGCCGTCGCCACGGCCGGCACGACAGCCGCTCTCGCGCTGACCCTGGCCGCCTGCGGATCCGCCGGCGGCTCCGCGTCCATGCCGGGCATGGACCACGGCACCAAGCGCTCCGCGTCGTCCTCACCCAGTGCGTCGTCCTCGATGGGCGACATGCCGGGCATGGATCACATGGCCGACCGCAACGGCCTGTCCGACACCCAGGACGGCTACCGCCTCGTCCCGAAGAACGCGACCCTGCCGTCCGGCAAGCAGGCCGCGTTCCGGTTCTCGGTCACCGGCCCGGACGGCAAGCCGGTCACCGACTTCGCACTCGACCAGACCAAGCGGATGCACTTCTACGCCATTCGCTCCGACCTGACCGGCTTCCAGCACATCCACCCGGCGATGGCCCCCGACGGGACCTGGACGGCCGACCTCGCCCCCCTGACTCCCGGCTCCTGGCGCACCTTCGCCTCCTTCACCCCCGGTGCCGGGCCCGGGAAGGACAAGGACCTCGTCCTCAGCCGCACCGTCACCGTCCCCGGCAACGCCACGCAGACCCCGCTGCCCGCCCCGGCCACCACCGCCGAGGCAGACGGGTACATCGTCACCGTCAAGGGGGAGCCGATGGCCGGTATGGCGCACCCGCTTACCGTCCACGTGTCCAAGGACGGCAAGCCGGTCACCGACCTGCAGCCCTACCTGGGCACCTACGCCCACCTGACCGCCTTCCATCAGGGCGACCAGACGTTCGCCCACCTGCACCCGACCACCGAGGTCGACGGTGACAACGGAGGCCCGGACCTGTCCTTCCACGCCCAACTGCCCACCTCGGGCAGCTGGCGGCTGTTCCTGCAGTTCCGGACCGGCGGCACGCTCCACACCGCCGCCCTGACCCTGCACGTCGACTGACACCCGGCGGGGCGCCGTCCGGGCGGCGGCGCCCCGCTCCCGGCCTGTCCCCTCTCTTCCACGGTCCTCCGGGCTGTCCGAGGCGATCAAGGCGCGGGGCGCAACCCGGCCAGAGTGACGTCGACAAGACGGCCGACGGCGGACTCCGACGGCAGGCCGCCCGCCGCGCCGAGAGCGTGGAGACAGTAACCCGCCAGTTCGTCAGCCGCGATGTCGTCCCGGACCTCACCTGCCGTCGCCGCCTCGGCGATCACGTCACGGATCAGGCCGTGCAGATGCTGCTGCGCATGGGTGAGGTGCTCACCGCGGTGTACCAATGCAGCGAGTTCGGTGTGCTGACGCCGTCCGTGCATGATCCGCGCGTACGCGTACAGAACGGCTTCGAGCCCTTCGCCGGGAGTGCCTGCCTCGTCGCGGACGTGGGTGAGGTGTTCGAGGTGGGCCGCGACATGGCGTTCGTGCCAGGCGATGAGGATCGACTCGACGTCCGGGAAGTACTTGTAGAGCGTCGCGCGGCCGATGCCGGTCTCCTTGGCGATCTGCGACATCGTCACCGATGCCAGCCCGTGCTCGGCCACCAGCGCCACCGTCGTCTCCAAGGTCGCGTCCCGCACTGCGCGTCGGTGCGCCTCGATCGTCTCGTTCCACAGCTTCGGCACACCGCCAGGGTACGCGACGACCAGATTACGACACTTTGGCTTGTCATAGACACACTGTCTCGATAAATCTGTCGGGCACGCAGATCCGGACAGGGACCGAGGACACCCACGGCCGATGTGCCTGCCCACCGCCGGCCCCATGAGTTGCTGTCCCGTCCCCGGCCCACCGCTCTCGCCCGAACCTGAGCCGACCGATCACGAAAGGAATGCCATGCCCACCGCGGAAGCCCACGTACCGACCGACCGTGCGAGCCGGTACCTCGTCCAACTGTGCCGTCACACCGGCCAGATGAGCCGCCTACGGCACCGACCGCCGGCGCGACACGGCGGCGGTGCGATGCCTCCGCGGGTGCAGCACGTCGACTGGTCCGACACCGATGGGATCGTCCAGTTCGCCGAAGGCCGGTGGACGCTGCGCGCCGGCTCCGACACGCTGACGCTGCACGTCGAAGCCGATGACGAGGACGCCCTGCAGCGGCTCAAGGAAGGCATCGCCGCTCGCCTCGAGAAGATGGGCCGCCGCGACCGGCTGTCGGTGGCCTGGCAGCGGCCTCGGACGCCGGCATCCCCGCCCGGTGAAGTCACGGCCGTGGCCTCCTCGTCCGCACCGGGCGCCCGGGAACGCCGATGGCGTGGCACCACGATCGGCCTGGTGGCGGGTGGAGCACTGATCGTCGCCGTGCACCTGGGGCTGGGGGGAGCCGTTGTGGGAGCTTGGGCGTGGACGGGCTGGGCCGCCGACGCCGTCCTGGCGATCGTTCTTCTGAAGATCGTCTTCCTGGCCGGCCACGTCGTCCTGGGCCGCCTCGCCATCCGCCACCGAGTGGCGCTCAAGCCACACCGGCCGCTGCGGCACTCGCTGCGCCGGTCCACGCCCGCGACCCCACCGGCGGCCGAGATCACGGCCGACCAGGAGTTCTCATGAGTGTTCTCGACGTCCAGGGGGACACCCTGATTCGAGGCGTACGACAGCGCCGTGGTGACGCCTTCGCAGCCGCGGATCCGGCCGCCACCGCCGCGAAAAGGGGCCGACCTGCGGCTCGGCTAGCCTGGACGCACGATGAACGACCGCATGACCACGCCCTGGGGCTCGTACGCGCTGACCCGCTTCCCTGAGGATCCCCGCGACCGGCTGCGCGCCTGGGACGCGTCCGACACGTATCTGCTGCGCCACCTCTCGGCGAGCGGCACCCCGCTGGACGGCGCGGTCGTGGTCGTCGGCGACCGGTGGGGCGCGCTCACCACGGCGCTCGCGGGGCACCGCCCGACGCAGATCACCGACTCCTTCCTGGCCCGCGAGGCGACCCTCGGCAACCTCGCGCGCAACGATGTCGAGGCGGACGGCGTACGGCTCCTCACCACCCGGGACGCCCCGCCGGATCGCGTCGACGTGCTCGTCGTGCGGGTGCCGAAGAGCCTTGCGCTGCTGGAGGACCAACTGCACCGGCTGGCACCCGCCGTGCACGAGGGGACGGTCGTGGTCGGCACGGGAATGGTGAAGGAGATCCACACCTCGACGCTGAAGTTGTTCGAGCGCATTCTCGGCCCGACCCGCACCTCGCTCGCCGAGCAGAAGGCACGCCTCATCTTCTGCACCCCCGACCCGGCGCTCGGGCGAGGCGTCAACCCATGGCCGTACCGGTACGAACTCCCCGACGGGATCGGTCCGTTGTCCGGCCGGACCGTCACCAACCACGCCGGGGTCTTCTGCGCCGACCACCTCGACATCGGGACCCGGTTCTTCCTCGAACATCTGCCGCGCGGCCGGGGCGCCCAACGGGTCGTGGACCTGGGCTGCGGCAACGGGATCGTCGGTCTGGCCACCGCCCTGACCAACCCCGAGGCGGAGGTGGTCTTCGTCGACGAGTCGTACCAGGCGGTGGCCTCCGCGGAGGCGACCTACCGTGACAACACCGAGGGGTCGGCGGAGTTCCGGGTGGGCGACGGCATGTCCGGGGTACCGGCCGCAAGCGTCGACCTCGTGCTCAACAACCCGCCGTTCCACTCTCACCAGGCCACGACGGACGCCATCGCCTGGCGCATGTTCACCGGGGCACGGCGTGCCCTGCGGCCCGGCGGCGAGCTGTGGGTGATCGGCAACCGCCATCTGGGCTACCACGTGAAGCTGCGCCGCCTCTTCGGCAACAGCGAACTGATCGCAAGCGACGCGAAGTTCGTCGTCCTGAAAGCCGTCAGGAAATAGGGACCTGCATCATGTCCCCACCGGTGGGGCCCTACGGGGACGACCGTGCCGGTGCGTCGGCACCACCACCCATGAGGACGGTGACGAGGCGGGCCACGCTCTGGACCATGGCCTCCCGCCCTACAGCGAGATAGGCACGCGAGTCGACCGCTTCTGGGTGCGCCGCGAGGAACTCCCGGATCGCGCCCGTCATGGCGACGTTCAGGGCCGTGCCGATGTTGATCTTCGTGATGCCTCCGGCCACGGCCGCGATCAGTTCGCCGTCCGGCAGTCCTGAGGAGCCGTGCAGCACGAGCGGCACGCCGAGCGCGGCCCTCAGCCGCTCGAGCAGGGCGTGATCGAGCGCAGCGGTGCGCGTGGTCATCGCATGGCTGCTCCCCACGGCGACGGCCAGGGCGTCGATCCCGGCATCGGCCACGAAGGCCGCCGCCTGACCCGGGTCGGTCCGGGCCCCGGGCGCGTGCGGGTCGGGCGGCGGCTCGCCGTTCTTTCCTCCGACCTCCCCCAACTCCGCTTCGATCCACAGCCCTTGGTCGTGGGCCCAGTCGGCGGCGGCACGCGTGGCGGCGAGATTCTCCTCGTACGGCAGCCGGGCCGCGTCGTACATCACGGAGCTGAACCCGGCGCCAGGTGCCTGCCGCAGCAGGTCGTCGCTGTGGACGTGGTCGAGATGGAGGGCGACGGGCACGGCGGCACGGGCAGCGGCCGCGGCGGCTGCCCGGGCGAGTGGGAGCAGGCTTCCATGGCGGAACCTGACGGCGTTCTCACTGACCTGGAGCACGACCGGAGTTCCCACGGCCTCCGCTCCCGCGATCACGGCCTCGACGTGCTCCAGCGTGATCACGTTGAACGCGGCGACGGCACGGTGTGCCGCGGCGGCAGCGGTGATCAGCTCACCGGTGGTTGCGAGGGGCACGGTTCCTCCTTGCTTCCTCGGCCGGCGGCCGGATCGGCGGCCGGAGGGAGAATCACCGAGCGGGTCAGATGCCTCGGCCGGTCGGGGTCGAGCCCGCGGGCGGCGGCGACGGCGACGGCGAGCCGTTGGACACGGACGAGTTCGGCGAGCGGATCGAGATCGCCCGCCACCCACAACGCCCCCGTCTCCGCGACCTGGCCGGCGAGCCCCTCGGGCGGCTCGCCGAGCATCCAGGTGGCCGTGCCACGGGTGGTGACGCTGATGGGGCCGTGCCGGTACTCCATCGCCGGATAGGCCTCCGTCCAGGCCAGGGCGGCCTCGCGCATCTTCAGCCCGGCCTCGTTCGCGAGCCCGACCGTCCAGCCGCGGCCGAGGAAGGTGAACTGGGTGCAGTCGACGAGCCCTTCGGGCAGTGGTGTCTCGAGCGCCGTACGGGCGTCGGCGACCACGGCGTCCGTATGCCGGCCGAGGTGGGCACGGAGCAGGGTGAGCGCAGTGGTGGCGAACCGGGTCTGGACCACCGAGCGTTCGTCGGCGAAGTCGAGGGCGATCACGTCGTCGGCGGTTTCCGTCACGGGTGTGTGCGGGTCGCCGGTGATCGCGGTGGTCCGTGTCCGTCCCCGGAGCCGGCCGAGGAGGTCGAGGACCTCGGTGGTGGTGCCGGACCGGGTGAGGGCGACGACCCGGTCGTACGGGCGCCCGTAGGGGAACTCCGAGGCGGCGAAGGCGTCGGTCTCGCCCTGCCCCGACCACTCGCGCAGCGCGGCCGCGGACTGCGCCATGAAGAAGGAGGTCCCGCATCCCACGATCGCGACCCGCTCCCCCTCCGCGGGCAGCGTGTCCTTGTGCGCGTCCGCCTCGGCGGCGGCGCGGGCCCAGCACTCGGGCTGGCAGGCCAGTTCCTCTTCGACATGCGTCATGCCGTACCCCTCCCAAGTGCGTGTTCTTGCAAGATAGCGACTGGTTTCGAGCACAATCAAGCATGCTGCCCGAGATCGAGGTGAGCTAGGGTCGTCGGGACGTCAGGGAAACGGAGAGTGCGGATGTCGCGCGACGCCCGCTGGAAGGCACTGCTGGAGCTGCTCGTCGAGCGGGGCCGGGTGGATGTGGAGGAGGCGGCGGCCGAACTGGAGGTGTCGGCCGCGACCATCCGCCGGGACTTCGATCAGCTCGCGGAGCAGCAGATGCTGGTACGCACGCGGGGCGGGGCCCTGCGGCACGGTGTCTCGTACGAGTTGCCGCTGCGCTACAAGACGGCACGCCAGGCCTCGGAGAAGCAGCGCGTCGCCAAGGCCGTGGCCGAGCTGATCGCGCCCGGCGAGGCGGTGGGCCTGACCGGCGGTACGACCACGACGGAGGTGGCACGTGCCCTGGCCGTGCGAAAAGACCTCGCGTCGGGCTCGCCCGCGCTGACCGTCGTCACCAACGCGCTGAACATCGCCAACGAGCTGGCCGTACGCCCCCAGTTCAAGATCGTGGTGACGGGCGGTGTGGCGCGCGCACAGTCGTACGAACTCGTCGGTCCGCTCGCCGATGGCGTGCTGGGCCAGATCACCCTCGACGTGGCCGTGCTGGGCGTGGTGGCCTTCGACGTCACCCACGGCGCGGCGGCCCACGACGAGGCGGAGGCCGCGATCAACCGTCTGCTGTGCGAGCGCGCCGAGCGTGTCGTCGTGGCGGCGGACTCCAGCAAACTGAGGCAGCGCGCGTTCGCCCGGATCTGCGGCGTGGAGTCGGTGGACACGCTCGTCACGGACTCCGCGGCGGGGGCCGATGCGGTGCGGCCGTTCGAGGAGGCCGGCGTGCGGGTGATCGCGGTCTGAGATGCGGGCACCACCCGCTCGCGGACGGACCGCCCCGGGCGCCCGCTCCTCGTGCCCCAGCTGACCAGGGCGCCTATGCTGTTACCTGCGGTGGGGCGGTACCTGGTGCTCAGGGAGGCTGCGATGGCCGAGACGCCGTGCGACCGGTTCGCACCCGGAGAGTCGCGGTATCTGCCGATCGCCGACCACGGCCTCATCGGCGATCTGCGCACGGTTGCCCTGGTGGGGACCAACGGCACCATCGACTGGTACTGCTGCCCGGCCTTCGATCGCCCGAGCGTCTTCGCGGCGATCCTGGACGCGGACCGGGGCGGCTCCTTCGAACTGACGGCGACCGTGCCGGCCCGGACCAAGCAGTTCTACTTCCCCGACACCAACGTCCTGATCACGAGGTTCTTCACCGAGGACGGCGTCGGCGAGGTGCAGGACTTCATGCCCGTCGGCGCGGGCTGCGTCGAGGCCGATCGCCACCGGCTGATCCGGCGGGTGCTGTGCGTACGCGGTGCCCTCCCGTTCCGGGCGCGGATCGCCCCGCGGTTCGGCTACGGCGCCCAGCCGCACACCCTCAGTCTCCTCGGTGACGTGGCGGTCTTCGAGTCCGCCGACCTGTCGCTGGCCCTGACCGCCACCATGCCGCTGGAGGGGGACGAATCCGACGCCTGGGCCGAATTCAAACTCAGCGAGGGCGAGTCGGCGGTGTTCGCGCTGGACCAGGTCGATGATTCCCTCCCGCCCCGCATGTGCGCACGCGCCGAGGCGGAGAGGCAGTTCGCCACCACAGTGGCGTACTGGCGGCACTGGCTGGCCGCGTCACGCTACCGCGGCCGGTGGCGGGAGATGGTGCACCGCTCGGCCCTTACGCTCAAGCTGCTCACCTACGCCCCGACCGGCGCGATCGTGGCCGCGCCCACGACGAGCCTGCCCGAGCAGCTCGGCGGCGAGCGCAACTGGGACTACCGGTACGTCTGGGTGCGCGACGCCGCCTTCTGCGTCTACGCCCTGCTGCGCCTGGGCTTCACCGGCGAGGCCGCGGCGTTCATGCAGTTCCTGACCCGGCACATCACTCCGGGCGACGGCGGGCCCTCGGGCCCGTTGCAGATCATGTACGGCATCGACGGTCGGACCGATCTGCCCGAGCACGAACTCGACCATCTGGAGGGCCACCTGAGTTCCGCACCGGTGCGGATCGGCAACGCCGCCGCGGACCAGCTCCAGCTCGACATCTACGGCGCCCTCATCGACTCGGTCTATCTCTACGACAAGTGGGCACAGCCCATCTCCAGCGACCAGTGGGACGACGTCTGCGAGCTGGTGGCCTGGGTCTGCACGCACTGGGACCAGCCCGACGAGGGAGTCTGGGAGACTCGCGGCGGCCGCAAGAACTTCCTCTACTCCCGGCTGATGTGCTGGGTGGCGATCGAACGCGCCATTCGGCTCGCCAACCGCCGCGGACTGCCCGCCGACCTGCCACGCTGGCGCCAGGTGCGGGACACGATCTACCGGCGGATCATGCAACGGGGCTGGTCCGAGACGCGACAGGCCTTCGTCCAGCACGAGGACGGCGACGTGCTCGACGCCGCGGTGCTGATGATGCCGCTGGCCAAGTTCATCGCGCCCACCGACCCCAAGTGGCTGTCCACCCTCGACGCCCTCACCCAGGACCTGGTGTCCGACTCCCTGGTCTACCGCTACGACCCGCAGGCGAGCCCGGACGGGCTGCGGGGCGACGAGGGAACGTTCTCCATCTGCTCGTTCTGGTACGTGGAGGCGTTGGTCCGGGCCGGCCGCCTGGACGAGGCGCGGCTCGCCTTCGAGAAGATGCTCACCTACGCGAACCACCTCGGCCTGTACGCCGAGGAGATCAGTCACACCGGTGAGCAGGAGGGCAACTTCCCGCAGGCGTTCACGCACTTCGCGCTGATCAGCGCGGCGTTCAATCTGGACCGGGCGCTCGGCTGATCAGCCGCGTGGACCCGGCGGCTCCCTTGCCCCGCCCGGGCGGCCACCCTAGTCTGATTTTGTGCCGCTAATAAACAAAACCCGCTCGTCCAGCGTCGTGCCGGGCGGCGACCTCATCCGGCTCCGGATCGCCATCACCGTCTTCTTCGCCCTGGACGGCTTCATCTTCGCCGGCTGGGTGGTCCGCATCCCCGCCATCAAGGACCAGACGGGCGCCTCGGCCGGCACACTCGGTCTCGCCCTGCTCGGGGTCTCCGCCGGCGCGGTCGTGACGATGACCCTCATCGGGCGCCTCTGCCGGCGTTACGGCAGCCACCCGGTGACCGTGGTCTGCGCGGTCCTTCTGTCGCTGAGCGTGGCCCTTCCCCCGCTCACGCACTCGGCGCTCGCCCTGGGGCTCGTGCTGCTGGTCTTCGGGGCAGCGTACGGAGCCATCAACGTCGCGTTCAACAGCGCCGCCGTCGACCTGGTCGCCGCGCTGCGGCGGCCCATCATGCCGAGCTTCCACGCGGCGTTCAGTCTGGGCGGCATGGTGGGCGCCGGTCTCGGCGGACTGGTCGCGGGATCCCTGCCCCCCACCCGGCACCTCCTCGGGCTCACTGTGATCGGTCTGCTCGTGACCACGGCCGCCGGGCCCACGCTCCTGCGTCACGAGCCCTTGGTGCCGCCGGATCGCGTACGGCCGGCGGAACACCCCGCAGATCGTCTCGACGCCGGGACCCGGGGCCCGGTGACGGTCTTCGGCCTGATCGCCCTGTGCACCGCGTACGGCGAGGGCGCGCTTGCCGACTGGGGTGCGTTGCACCTGCAGCAGGACCTCCAAGCGCACCCGGGCGTCGCCGCCGCCGGCTACTCGTCCTTCGCCCTCGCCATGACCGTGGGCCGGCTGGGCGGCACGACACTCCTGGAACGGCTCGGGCCGGTCCGTACCGTGGTGGCCGGCGGCGCCACGGCCGCGGCGGGCATGCTGCTCGGCTCGCTCGCCCCTTCCGTGGGGGCGACGCTCGTCGGCTTCGCGGTGACGGGGCTCGGCCTCGCCAACCTCTTCCCGGTCGCGGTCGAGCGCGCCGGCAGGCTCGCGGGCCCGAGCGGTGTCGCGGTGGCCTCGACGCTCGGCTACGGCGGCATGCTCCTCGGCCCGCCCGCGATCGGGTTCATGGCGGACTGGTACTCGCTTCCCACAGCGCTCACCAGCGTCGCGGTGCTGGCCGCCGTCGCCTCGGCGATCGGGTACGGGACGCGCCGCGCGACCGCCGGTCGTGAAACCGCGGTGAAACCGCGCTGAAGCCGGGCCACCCGGCCCAGCCGGCCCGGCTCCGCTCCGAACCCGGTCCGCTGGAGCGCGCGGTGCCCGAACTCCTGTGCCATGTCAGCGCCTCGTACGCATCGGCGCGCCCCTGTACGCCATCGAGGACTTCGAGTTCGCCGTACCCCACTGAACATAGGGTCAGACGGTGCTCCGGAGTCCGGGCAGTGGCCGGGGGACGGCTTCCATCTGCTGCACCTTCCCGTCCGGCTCCGAGCGGACGCGCCCACGCGGTAGCGGAACTCGTGACCCGGCACCTCCTCGGTGCCCGTGCCGCTCTCCCGTCGGCGCACCGCGTCCGGCACACTCGCCTCATGGAGACTGCCGAGTTCGTACAGATCCTGAACCATGAAGGCGGGTTGCTGGCCGCCGCGGCCCAGGAGGCAGGCGTCGACGCGAAGGTGCCGACCTGTCCGGGCTGGCAGGTGCGGGATCTGCTGCAGCACACGGGTATGGTGCACCGCTGGGCGGCGGCCTTCGTCGCCCAGGGTTACACCTCACCCCGCCCCGACGGCGGGCTGCCGGACCTCGACGGCGCCGCACTGGCTGCCTGGTTCCGGGAGGGCCACCTCGATCTCGTGGACACTCTCTCCTCCGCCGCTCCCGACGTGCGGTGCTGGCATTTCCTGCCCGCGCCCTCGCCTCTGGCGTTCTGGGCCCGGCGGCAGACGCACGAGACGACGATGCACCGGTTCGACGCGGAGGCCGCACGCGGCGGCACGCCCACCGCCATCGGCCCCGCGCTCGCGCTCGACGGCATCGACGAGCTGCTGCTCGGCTTCCACGCCCGCCACCGGAGCAGGGTCCGCAGCGAGAAACCGCGCGTCCTGCGCGTGCGGGCGACGGATGCCGACGACGCCGTGTGGACCGTGCGGTTGTCGGCCGAGCCACCCGTGACCGAGCGGGACGATGCCGGCAGGGCGGACTGCGAAGTGGCCGGACCGGCGGAGCGGTTGTACCTGTCACTGTGGAACCGGCTGCCGTTCCCCGCCGTGACCGGTGACGCCTCGGTCGCGGCGCTGTGGCGCGAGAAGTCCGCCGTCACCTGGAGCTGAGCCGGATCACGGACGGGCCGACTCCGCAGCGCGTGGCCGTCAGTACATGAACATTCTCGTCGGCACCGCGCGCCGCACCGGGAGCACCTCGCCGTGCAGCGCGCCCCTTCGCCGTGAGCGCCACGCGCACTCCCCGCCGGTCCTCCGCACGCAGGGCTCGCTCGACCGGGCCTTCGTTCGTCCTCACGGGGCGACCGTGGTCTCACTGCTCCCCGTGGCACGCGTGGTCAGCGTGCTGGTCCGCTTCCGCCCCGGCACCACGGCTCAGCCCAGCCAACCCGGTCGAACCAGCCCCGACTCATAGGCGAGGACCACCAGCTGGGCCCGATCGCGGGCCCCCAGCTTGACCATGGTGCGACTGACGTGGGTCTTCGCCGTGAGCGGGCTGACGACCAGGCGGCGGGCGATCTCGTCGTTGGACAGGCCGATGCCGACCAGGGCCATCACCTCCCGTTCCCGCTCGGTGAGCCGGGCGAGCGAGGCAGCGGCCGCGGGTTCCTTGGAGCGGGCCGCGAACTCGGAGATGAGCCGCCGGGTCACACCCGGGGAGAGCAGGGCGTCGCCCTCGACCACCGCCCGTACGGCGCGCAGGAGTTCGTCCGGCTCGGTGTCCTTGACGAGGAAGCCGGAGGCACCGGAGCGAATCGCCTCGAAGACGTACTCGTCGAGCTCGAAGGTGGTGAGCATGACCACCTTCACGCCCCCCAGATCCGGATCCTCGGTGATGCGGCGGGTCGCGGCGAGCCCGTCGACCACGGGCATGCGGATGTCCATCAGCACGACGTCGGGGCGCAGTTCCCGCACCCCGCGCAGCGCCTCCTCGCCGTCGGCGGCCTCCCCGGCCACCTCGATGTCCGGCTGCGCGTCCAGCAGCGCCCTGAAACCGGCCCGGACGAGCGACTGGTCGTCGGCGAGCAGTACCCGGATCACACGTCCTCCTTGCGCTCGATGGACTCCTGGGCGGCCGCCTTCAGCGGCAGCAGGGCGAGGACCCGGAAGCCGCCGTCGTCGCGCGGACCGGCCTCGATCGTGCCGCCGAGGGCGGTGGCCCGCTCCCTCATCCCGGCAAGGCCGTTGCCGCTGCCGCCCGCGTCGGTACCGCTCGCCGGCCCGTCGTCGTCGACACGAAGGCGCAGTACGCCCTCCGCTGCTTCGACGTGCACACGCGCGCGCCGCGAGCCCGAGTGCCGGACGACATTGGTGAGGGCCTCCTGGACAATACGGAACGCGGCGAGATCGGTGCCCGGAGCCAGCCGCGGTGCCTCGCCCTCGACCGTGACCGTCAGACCGGCGCTCGCGGCCTGTTCGACGAGCTCCGGCAGCCGATCGAGGCCGGGCGCCGGCGCGCGCGGCGCGGCGTCGGGTGTGCGCAGGGTGTCGAGCACCTGGCGCACCTCCCCGAGCGCCTCCTTGCTGGCGGCCTTGATGGTGGTGAGCGCCGTGCGCGCCTGCTCGGGGTCGGAGTCGAGAAGCGCGAGGCCGACGCCCGCCTGAACATTGATCACGGAGATGCTGTGGGCCAGGACGTCGTGAAGCTCGCGGGCGATGCGCAACCGCTCCTCGTCGGCGCGCCGGCGGGCGGCCTGCGCGCGTTCGGCCCGCTCGCGCGCCCACTGCTCGCGCCGGACGCGCACCAGCTCCGCCATGGCCACGATCGCCACCACCCAGGTGGCGATGACCAGCTCCTGCCCCCAGGACGGAGGCGAGTCGCCCGGCGGCGGCAACCACCGGTACAGCCAGTGCGACACGAGCACATGCCCGGCCCAGAACACCCCGACGGCCGTCCACGCGGCCTTGCGGCGCCCGGCGACGAGGGCGCTGAAGCAGCCGACGGCGACGGTGAGAACGACGGGACCGTACGGATACCCGGCACCGAGGTAGACCATGGCGGCCACGGCCGTCGTGAACACGACGGGCACGGGATGGCGCTGCCGCCACAGCAGCACCCCACAGGCCACCAGCAGCAGCGCGTAGGCGAGGGGTCCGAGGTCGACTCGCTCGCCCTTCTGGTTCAGGGCCGAGAAGTGCGTACCGACGATCACGAACGCCGTGAACAGCAGGGTGGAGCGCCACGGAAGACGGGACCCTCGGGACTCCCGGTTCCACCACGGCGGCCCGGGCCACCGCCGCGGAACGTCTGCGCGCTGCTCCTGCATGAGGTTCACGCTAGACGCCCCCGGCCGGGTACGACGTCGGCCGGGCGAGGTGATCACGCGTACTCCCGGGGAAGTACGCCGGCCTCGTCCCCGCAGTCCACCCTGTCCTCAGCGCCCGGCCGCCAGCCCCTCGACCTCGGCGGCTGATCCTCAGGACTAGGGGAACACCAGGCCCACACCGTGGGCGAGTTGGGCCGCGGCATGACGGAAGAACGCCTCGCGCTCCTCCACCACATTGTTGAACTGCCCGAACAGCTCGAACCCGACCAGTCCGTACAGCTGCGCCCAGGCTGCCACCAGGGCCGTCACCGCCTCCGGCGGGAGGTCGGGCGCAAGCTCGGCGGCCATGCGCCGCGCCTCGGGCTCGAGTTCACCGGGCAGCCGGGTGCGGGCCACACCGTGCCGCCCGTACGCGTCGCGCACGATGCCGATCAGCAGGACCCCCACCCGGGCGGCGGGCGGGATGGTCGTCTCGGGCGCGGAGTAACCGGGCACCGGCGAGCCGTAGATCAGCGCGTACTCGTGAGGATGCGCGAGCGCCCAGCGGCGCACCTCTTCGCACACGGCGACCCACCGCCGCGCGGGGGCGATGTCGCCGGCCTTGGCGTCCGCGGCCTCCGCGGCCTCACCGAGGGAGTTGTAGGCGTCGATGATCAGCGCGGTGAGGAGGTCGTCGCGACTGGGGAAGTAGCGGTAGAGCGCGGAGGAGACCATGCCCAGTTCACGGGCCACGGCGCGGAGCGAGAGCCGGGCGGCGCCTTCCGCGGCGAGCTGCCTGCGGGCCTCGCCCTTGATGGCGGCGGTGACCTCGATCCGGGCGCGGGCCCGGGCTCCCTGTGGGGTGCTCATGCGGGGAGTGTGCCACGCTTGCAGAGCGGTGCACACATTACGGAGCGGCGCTCACTCTTCGGAGTGGCGCTCACCCTCGAGGCGCGGATCGGCGCTGTCCTGCTGGAGTGGCGCTCACTCTCGACTCCCATTCGAGAGCACCGCATCTAAACGAGAGCAGTGCTCTTGCATTGGACCGCCAATCTCCCCCACACTGTTCCTCGAGCGAGAGCACTGCTCTCGAAAACTGGGCGAGAGCGCCGCTCTCTCGGATTGGTGGGGGTCACCATGTCGTCTTCGTCATCGCCGTACTACCGCAAGGGCAGCCCGATGACCGTCCGCTTCAACAGCGTCGTCGGCTGGCTGGCCCGGCACGGGATCAGCCTCGCCGGCATGGCGGAGATGTCCGTACGCGGCCGCACGAGCGGCCAGATGCAGCGCATCCCGGTCAATCCCCATGTGTACGAGAGCGGCCAGTACCTCGTATCCGCCCGCGGGCACTCCCAGTGGGTGCGCAACATGCGTGTCGCCGGCGGTGGGGAGCTGCGCGTGGGGCGCACGGTCCGCGCGTTCACCGCGGTGGAGCTGCCGGACGACGAGAAGCTCCCGATCCTGCGTACCTACCTGGAGAAGTGGGGCTGGGAGGTCAATCAGTACTTCCAGGGAGTCACGGCCAAGTCCAGCGATGAGGAGATCATCGCGGCCGCCCCGGACCACCCGGTCTTCCGTATCACGGTCAAGAGT
>NZ_JAYWVC010000470.1:0-2481 GCF_036281785.1 Streptomyces chiangmaiensis
TAGGACGTTGGTTCCACGAAGTCCTCGAACGCGAGCTGCTGCGGGTAGGTATCGAGCGGCTCCGGTGGCCGGCCGAAGGAGACGCGATATTCGCTGCCGGAGGTGCGGCTGATCGGCGGTCGTCCTCCGAGCGCGGCGTGCGGCCACTCGTGGTTGTAGTAGTTGAGGAAGTCCGTGAGCGCGACGCGGCGGTCATGCTCGGACGTGTACGCGCGCACGCAGGCCCACTCACGGGTCAGCGTGCCGTTGCAGCGTTCGACCTTCCCATTCGGCCGTGGTGTGTAGGGCCGAGTCCGCTTGTGCTTCGTGCCGGTCGTGGCGAGTGCATCGGCCCAGGTTCGGGAGCGGTGGCAGGCACCGTTGTCGGTTAGGACGCGGCGAATCGGCATGATGCCGTGGGCGGCGAAGAACGCGACGGCCCGGTGCCAGAAGGCGACCGCGGTAACAGCCCTCTCGTCCTCCAGGGCCTCGGTGTAGGCGAGCCGGGAGTGGTCGTCGATCGCGGAATGCAGGTAGGTGTAGCCGATCTTCCCGGTGTCGGGACCAGCGCGCTTCGAGGCCCGTGCGGCCTCGGTGCCCACTCCGTGTATCCGCCAGCCGCCGACGGGGATGCGTCCGAGTTTCTTGATGTCGACGTCGACCAGGTCGCCGGGGCGCTCGTGCTCGTACCGGATGACCTCGCGCAGTTGCTCGCCGGTCGGCGGGTCGAGGTCGTGCAGCCGATTGACTCCTCGCGGGACGAGGATGCGGTGCACGGGCGCCACGGTGACAACCGATTTCGACGGCCGTTGGTCGGCCTCCGTGTGCCGGTGAGGCGCACCAGGGCGGGGAGGCTGCCCTCCCGGCGTGGTGCGCGCGGGCGCCCTGTCCTGTCAGGGGCGCCCGCGCGCGTCATCGTGCCGTGCCGCCCGCGTGTGCGGTCGCGGGGGCGCGGTCTCAGATGGCGTAGTGGTGGAAGCCGGCATGCGTCCACTCGGTCCAGGTGCCGTGGTGGCGGTGGAAGCGGTGGCCGTGATAGCGGTGCCACGCGCCGTGGCCGTGGTCGTAGTGGCCGTAGCGGTCGTAGCGGTCGTAGCGGTCGCTGTTACGGTAGGAGTTCTGGTGGTCACCATGGGTGTAAGCCACGACCCGGGGGGCGGCGGCGCCCGCGTCGGCGGGAAGGGTTGCTGCGGATGCGCTGCCTCCGGTCGCGAACAGGGCCCCACCTGCGACACCGAGGGTCGCAGCCGCAACAGCGACTCGCTTCACAATCTTGCTAATCATGGTCACTACCCTTCATCTACCTTGCTTACGTAAACCGGCAAGGCCGATCACCTTTGATTCGACACCAGCGACTCTACGACGCGAGTAGTTAAGTTTTCAACTTCCTGCAGGGTGGGCTATGTCATGGACGACCACACCGCAGACACGGAATAACCCCGACCACCCCAACCCGGCCGGGCAGCGACTCCCCCATCAATCGCCGAGGGCTCATCGCAGCAGGCCCACGGCGTGAAGGCGACCCGGACGTCCCGGTCGTACTCGACGCCGGATACGACGACCCCGCATCGCCCACCTGTCCTCCGGCCTGCCGGTGCAGATCCTCGACCTGGCTCCGTTCCGACCGCGTTTGACCAAACTCGCAAAGCACGGTGATCAGGCGGATCTACCGGCGGCCATCAAGACCACCCGCGGTCTGGTGGCGGACTGGCCGCCGGCAGCGGGCCACCCGGCAGTGCCGGTGCCGTAGCCACTCAGACACACCCCGCCACAGGCCCACGACCCTCACAGCCCCGACCACCACGGCCATAACCCCTACCACAAGCCCGACCACGGCAGGTCACAGCGCCGCGTAACCCGTCCGGCCGGAAATCGCGCAGCCACGTTTACGCGTGCGCAGCCCGAAGCATCCACCCGTTCAGGCAGCCCGTCAGGATTCCGACCACGCGGGGAATGGCATGATGACCAGCCACCATGCTGGCCGCATCGTTGGGCAAGGACAGCCGGGTGTACGGGAGTTGATGCAAGAGACACTGCGCCTGTTACTGCGCGGACAGAGCACCGGCGGGAACGGCGCTCTCCACCATCGGAGTCAGCCGAACACTCCCGCATCTGCGGGCAGGACTTGCCCCAGGTGCCCGGGGAGATGGCGGAGACCGGAAGGGACCTCCCCCCGAGTGGCGGACACCCTGACGCCGACCTCGGTGGGGGTCGGGAGGGTGACCGATTATGGCGATGAAGGTCTATTCGCCCGAGTTCAAGGCCGATGCCGTGGCCCTGTTCCACTCGGACCCCGATCTCACGATCGCGCAGACTGCGCGCAACCTGGGAATCAATGCGGAGACTCTGCGGAACTGGATCCGCGCCGACCGCGCCCGCGGCGGCATTAGCACCCCCACCAGCAGGAAGAACTTGAAGGCTCCCCTGCCCGAAGGGAGGGGATTCGTCACCCTCCAGGGCTGAGCGGGGATTTACAGCTCAGGCTGCCGCCCGGGCCGGCAA
>NZ_JAYWVC010000471.1:0-2439 GCF_036281785.1 Streptomyces chiangmaiensis
CCCCGGGTGCTTCGATCGAAGACCGGCCCGCACCGGACGGAGTGGCTCACCATTTCTGTCATCCTGCGATCGTCAACGCCTGCCGCTGTCCTCGGCGGGTCTACCACGCTCTCCAAGGTCACTCCCAGCAGCCTGACGTCTCCGGTCTCACACGCCGCGGCCGGTGCCGGGAACTTACGCCAGTTACAGCGAGCCGGACGACGCCTACAGGGTCCTGGACGGTCAGCCGTCCAGGGCTCGTTTACGTCCTGACGTCAGTCGGTACGGCTGCCTCCTTGAGCAAGCCCTCTGATGCCGTCACTGCTCGGGCAGAAGCCAACCTCGCGCGGCTGCCTTGAAACCCGCCTCGAAGCGACTGCGTGCACCAAGTTTTTCCATCAGGCTTGCAGCGAAGCGTTGAGCAGTGCGATGTGAGACACCGAGTCTTACTGCGATTGCTTGATCGGTAAGCCCTTGCCCAAGCAGGCGCAGGAGCTCCGTCTCCTGGGGGGTGAGGCCTCGTGCATCCTGTGGCTCGGACGTACCCAGCGGTGTCCCAGTCTCCCAGGTGGTGTCGAACAAGGCACACAAGGCCGCGACTGTGCCCTGTCCATGCAGAACTACTGCGCCGGCTGTGGCATCGACGGTGTTCACCGGCAGGAGGGCGCACTTACGATCCATGATGATCATTCGCACTGGAAGAGTGGGTACGGTGCGGGCTTGTCCTCCAAGCGACTGCAGCCAGGTGGCGTACTCCAGAGTGGGCCCGCCGTTCCGGATGCTGTCCAACCAGATCGTGCGCATGCGGATCCCACGTTCGAGCATGGGCTGGTCAACGGTCTTGGCTACCGCCAGGTCGCTCGTGCGGTGAGCATCTCCTGGAGCGAAAGTCATGATCTCTCTGGCAAGCCTACTGGTCAGTTCCGCGATGCGTCCCCGGATGGCTTCGATGCCCACCAGACGCTCGGCTCCGGGATCATCGCTGCCTCGGGCCAGGTCAGCACATTCAGAGATCAGTTCGGCGGCAGCCGGGCGGGAGACCTCGATCTGCTGCTGCTGTGCTGCCAGTTCCGCCTGATGACGGGCAAGCAGGTGTTCCATCCCGACCTCAGGTCTGACAGCTCGTAGTGCCAACTTCGTCGGCACTGATGAGTGCCAGGGCACTCAGCCGGTCAAGTGCGGCACCGATGGCCTCCTCAGGCTCTCCAAGTCGAGCACCAAGTTCGTCAAGACGAATCATCGGGTTCACCGACTGTCACCGCTATAGCCGGCAGAAACCCCGTCATACATGGTGTGGTTCAACTCGAGCCATTCCGTGACAGGTTCCGTTATGCGTCACCAGACGTGTGAGTACGACGAAGCGACCGACTCGATTATTTCACTTTCCATGCTCGGACCCGGCCGGATGGAAAAGTACCCTCGGACCATTGTCCGGCCCCTGTTCGTTTGTCTACGACTGGAGTCGGCCACCAGCCGATACCCCACTTCAACCAGATCGTGTTACGAGCCCTGTGAATCTCTTCGGAGGTGAGCGCCCGGGAGGAGCGACTTCTTACCTACGGCCCTCGGGAAAATAAGTTGCTACTCATCTCTCCGGGGCGGGACGGCTACCGGGGCCCTGGGATGCAGCCACGGTGCGAGCCCCGAGGGTCAGCGCCGCCCGGGCCGACGTAATCGCCCGTGCCTCAGCCTGCAATGCTGAGATGTCCACTGGCTATCCGCTGAGCTCGCAGTACCCTACAGGCGTCGGACATCATCATGTAGAGCGCGTTGCGGTTCGTCTCCAGCTCGCTGGCGAGCGTTTCCAGGGGGACCCTGTTGACGACGGCGGTGAAGACCTTCCACTGGCGGGCGCTCAGCGCTGTCTCGACTGCGTCGTGCACGGCTTCGACCAGTTCTCGGGCCTGCCAGTGACTGACGGGGCCAATACCGGAGCGGTCGAGTTGGTGCCTGATAGCAGGTGTGGTGTGGTGTCTGCGCTGGTGGGTGGCATGATCAGCACGTGACAATCATGGTCGATCGGGCGGTCCTGACGCATCGGCTGTTCACGGGGATCTCGCAACGCCATCTGGGCTGCCTCGTCCAAGAGTTGACCATGCGGTGGCAGGCCTTGGTCGAAGGTCGCCGTCACGATGCACGCGGCCAGGCCAGGAAGCCGGCGGCGAGCGGCGGGTGCCAGGCATCAGCTGGTGCTCGTCGACCGTGTGATGGCCACGCTCATTCATCTGCGGCACGCCCTCCTCGAGCTGCCGTGCGGCATCAACCGCTCCACCATCACCCGGGCCGTCCAAGAGATACACACCCTCCTGGCCGAACACGGACACGCGGTCCCCAACCGCACTGACCTGCGACACCGGGGAAGTCACCCTGGTCGGTCGCCTGCGGCGTTCACCAGTGTCAGGACCTGCTTGTCTTTGATTCGGCGAGAACTACTGAGACCTGTGAACTTGGTCATCCGGT
>NZ_JAYWVC010000472.1:0-2431 GCF_036281785.1 Streptomyces chiangmaiensis
TGAGAGGTGCGGCTACGCGCCGCGCGGCCTCCGCCCCCGTCTTCTTTGCGGTCGTTCTTCCGTCCCGCTGCATCGGGCAATGTCAGTGGTGGCAGGCAGGATGACGGGCATGACAACACCTGCAGCTGTGATCACGGATGCCGCCGCTTACGCGCAGGCGGTCGAGGACGCGGTGAAGGCGTCGGCCGCCTACTACACGGGTGGGACGTCGGCATTGGACGATGACGCCTACGACCGGCTGGTGCGAGGCATCGCCGTGTGGGAGGCCGAACATCCTGATCAGGTGCTGCCCGACTCTCCGACGGGGAAGGTGGCCGGCGGCGCCGTGGGGGGCGATGTCCCGCACACGGTAGCGATGCTGAGTCTGGACAACGTGTTCTCGCCGGAGGAGCTCACCGCCTGGACCTCCTCCCTGGCCCGGCGCATCGGCCACGAGGCCGAGCGGTTCAGCGCCGAGCCGAAGCTTGATGGGCTCGCGGTCGCCGCCCGTTACGCCGGCGGTCGCCTGAGACAGCTGATCACACGCGGGGACGGGACGTCCGGGGAGGATGTCTCGCACGCGATCGGCACCATCGAGGGCCTGCCGGACGAACTCACCGAACCGGTCACCGTGGAAGTCCGGGGCGAAGTCCTGATGACAACCGCTCAGTTCGAGCACGCCAACGAGGTGCGCACCGCGCACGGCGGGCAGCCGTTCGCCAACCCGCGCGGCGCCGCGGCGGGCACCTTGCGCGCCAAGGAGCGTGCCTACACCGTGCCGATGACGTTCTTCGGCTACGGCCTGCTGCCCCTGCCCAATACCGAGACGGCGCTCGCCGCGCGGCTGGGCGAACTCGCGCACAGCGAGCTGATGGCGCAGGCCGCCACGTTCGGGATCAACACCACCGCCACCACCGCGGTGCCCGGCATCACCGCCGACACCGTCGAGCAGGTGCTGGCCCGCGTGCAGGAGATCGCCGCCCTGCGCGCCGAGCTGCCGTTCGGGATCGACGGGATAGTCATCAAGGCCGATCTGGCCGCCGACCAGCAGACGGCAGGATCGGGTTCGCGCGCTCCGCGTTGGGCGATCGCCTACAAGCTGCCGGCCGTCGAGAAGATCACCCGGCTGCTTGAGGTGGAGTGGAACGTCGGCCGCACCGGCATCATCGCCCCGCGCGCCGTTTTGGAACCGGTCGAGATCGACGGCGCCACCATCACCTACGCCACCCTCCACAACCCGGCCGACATCACCCGCCGCGACCTGCGTCTGGGCGACCACGTCATGGTCCACCGGGCCGGCGACGTCATCCCCCGTATCGAAGCCCCCGTCGCCCACCTGCGCACCGGCGACGAACAGCCCATCGCCTTCCCTGAGACGTGCCCGCGCTGCGGGGCCGACATCGACACCAGCGAGCAGCGCTGGCGCTGCGCGAACGGACGCAACTGCCACCTGGTGGCCGCCCTGTCCTACGCGGCCGGCCGCGACCAGCTCGACATCGAAGGCCTCGGCCACACCCGCGTCGTCCAACTCGTCGACGCCGGCCTCGTCGCCGATCTCGCCGACCTGTTCACCCTCACCCGCGAGCAGCTCCTGGGCCTGGAACGGATGGGCGCAACCAGCACCGACAACCTCCTCGCCGCCATCGCCGCGGCCAAGAGCCAGCCGCTGTCGCGGGTGCTGTGCGCGCTCGGGGTCCGCGGCACCGGCCGCTCCATGTCCCGCCGCGTTGCCCGGCACTTCGCCACCATGGACAACATCCGCGCCGCGGACGCGGAAGCGATGCAGCAGGTCGAGGGCATCGGCACCGAGAAGGCCCCCTCGATCGTCACCGAACTCGCCGAACTCGCCCCGCTCATCGACAAACTCGCCGCCGCCGGGATGAACATGACCGAACCCGGCGCCACCCCACCCACCCCGTACGACGGCGACACCGGCGACCACGACGAGAACACCGAGCGTGCGGGCGGACCCCTGGCCGGGATGACCCTGGTTGTCACCGGCGCAATGACCGGCCCCCTGGAGAAGCTCAGCCGCAACCAGATGAACGAGCTCATCGAACAAGCCGGCGGCCGCTCCTCCTCCAGCGTCTCCAAGAAGACCACCCTCGTCGTCGCCGGAGACGGCGCGGGGTCCAAGCGAGCCAAGGCCGAGGATCTCGGTATCCGCCTGGCCACCCCGGACGAATTCGCCGCCCTGGTCGCCGACTACCTCAACTAGGCCTCCAGCAAGGAGTGTTCCCCAGCTCACACCGGCAGCCGGGGCTGTGCGGGAACAACCCGAGACAGTTGACTGTTCACCTACACGTGACTCGTGGAGGGGACAGTGTCCCCGGGCCTCACCTATAGCCCATGGGGACGATCGTCCGGCTGAAGCCCCATGGAGCCTTCCGCCGAGAGGCGACCGCCCTCCGCACGTCACCGCCTTAAGGCCCCGGCCGGTCTCCCCCGTCCC
>NZ_JAYWVC010000473.1:0-2379 GCF_036281785.1 Streptomyces chiangmaiensis
CCTGCGCATGGACCTGCTTGGACTTGGCCACGCATTCGTTCCAGATTGCGCGCCGCGCGGTAGCCGACAGGCGCACACGGAAGGTGTACCGGCCATACCCGGTGTCCTTCGTAGTCGCTCCTGTCGTCATGCACCCGAACCTGCCCGGGAGCACCGACAGTTGAGAGTTCTTGATCGTAGTGGGCTCCATCACCGCCGTGCGGGGTGGACACCGGTTCGCCCTGGCGGCGATCCGGCCATCCCTGCCCTGCTCCACAGGAATCCGATACCTCCCCAGCCTGAAGGCCGGGACATCCTAGGAGGAACCCGGTGAATGTGACGTTGCTGTTCGAAAAGGAGGCCAGCCGAGCGAAAAGAGCAACTTGGCACGATTGATCTTTGACATCCCCTCCGTAAGGTCAATACTTGCAGTCGATCATTTGGCAAAATCCATGATTGAGGTGAGTAACGCTGCTTTCCGCTTCAAAGTGGGGACTTGTCGCAGCCACAGTCCTCTCAATGACGGCTACCTCGGGCTCGGCCTCCGCCTTTCAAGGAACCCTTCCCTATCGTGGGCAGGGAGGCGGAGACCGTTATGAGGTCATCCTCTTGAATGCACACGCAGAACAAATCACTTATCTCTCCAACGGAGACCCCCAAACCGGAGTGGGGAAGCAGTATCTCTACGTCAACGCAGTCGAGCGGGAGGGAAGGCCGTTTGGCAAAGAGCTGCTGGAGTGCACCCAGATCGGAGGCACTCTGACCTCCCCAAGTCCTCACAGTGACCAGTGCAAAGGCACGTTCATCTTCCCTGACGGGCAGCTGACCTGGCAAAACGGGACGTCCTCGCCTTCGGCCGCACCGCCGGAAAACATTGACATCGCCATCACCGGTGGCACCAAGAGATACGCAGGAGCCAGCGGCTACGGTCATGTCGTACTCACCGCACCGGGGGAGAGCACGCAGACGCTCTATCTGCGGTTGAGGTCGGATGAAGGCGAACAGTAAGACCAAGGCCCTTGCATGGCAAGGCTGTTGCTCTTGGGGTCTTGCGATGAGGGTGGCTTAATACGCGCTCCGGAGCAGTCCGCGGTGGTAGCGGTGGCGTTCGCGTAAGTTGCCGCTGTCGCATCCGCAGTCACGGGGCTGCGGGGCCAGGCCGGCGAAGCCTGACGGCCGGTGCGCGCTGCCGAAGGCATTCAGGTCGCCGCCCGTCGCAGCGCGACCATCCCGCGCTTGCGAGGCGCCTCTTCTCCCACCTCGACACCCAGATCGCCGCCCGGGCCACCCGGGCTTCCCCCGAATCCGGACACTCAGCTCGCGAACAAGCTCCTCACGCCGGGCGCCGGTCAGGTTCGACTACCGCACGGGGACTCAGGGGCCGAGGATGGACAGGAGTTGGAGGCTGGTGTGACTCTCGGTGCCCGGTACGGCGGTGTACACCAGGAGCCGCTGGGACTGGTCGGGGTCGACGAGCGTCTGGCAGTGCAGTTCCAGCGTCCCCACCTGCGGGTGCCGAAAGCGTTTGGAAGCGCAGAAGGGGCCGAGCACCGGGCGCTCACGCCAGATGGCGGCGAACTCGGGGCTTTCCTTGCGCAGTGCGTCGACGAGTTCGGCGGCTCGCGAGTCGCCGCCGTCGCGGGTGTAGGCGCCGTAGAGGTCCGCCACCATCAGCCGACTCTGCTCGGCGTGGTCGCTCTCGGGGTGGACCAGGCGGGAGGAGGGGTCGGTGAACCAGCGGTAGTGCGCACTGCGCGCCAGTCCGGTGTAGGCCGTCTCGTCACCCCGCAGCGCCACCGCCGGGCGCGTCTGCTTCAGTGTCTCGCCCAAGTGATTCATCACCTGGGCGGGGGTGTCCTTCATCCGGTCCAGAATGCGCATCATGCCCGGATTGATGTGGTCGTCGCGCCGCACCCTGCGGGGCACAGCGTGCCCGGCGAGATGGAACAAATGATCCCGCTCCTCCAGCGACAGGTGCAGACCGCGGGCGATCGCGGCGAGCATCTGCTCGGAGGGATGAGGCCCTCGCGGTTGCTCGAGCCGGCTGTAGTAGTCGACCGACATGTCGCACAGCGCCGCGACCTCCTCGCGGCGCAGCCCTCCGGTACGCCTGCGGCGCCCGCGCGGCAGGCCGACGTCCTCTGGTTGCAGGGCCTCACGGCGGGCCCGTAGAAAGGCCGCCAGCCCTGGTCGATCCGCCACAGCTGTCCTTTCTCGGCTCGTGCCGCTCCTGGCGGGATGTGCCGGTCCGTGGCGTCCGGCGGCTGCCACCCATGCGCCATCTGGAAGCCAGTCCGCCGCGTCGGCCGAGGTCGTAACTCAGGACTGCAAGGGCCTAAGCAATGTGGCGGGGCCGCCATATTCCCCAGGGGGATGTGGTGTGCAGCACATTTCCTGTGT
>NZ_JAYWVC010000474.1:0-2378 GCF_036281785.1 Streptomyces chiangmaiensis
GGGCCAGGAAAGGCCGCGGGCAATGTGCCTGGCCTCCCGCCTGTATAGTTTGAAAATCAAACTATACAGCTTGCTGCATGCCTCTCGGAGAGAGGGTCGGGGACGCGAACTGAGGTGATCTGCGAGCGGAGTAGCCGCCACTTGGCCTGGACCGGCCTGCAAAAGGTCACGTTCCATGGCGGCGACCATCGCTCTCTCGCCAGACCGCCATATCCCACTGGAACTCTTTGACCAGGGCGTGGTCGCGCCTGCGGCAGAAGCATGCGCATGCCCGGTCCCACGGGATCAAGTAGCTGCCATCGCCCGCCACTTGACGCCTTGTCCACGAGGTAGCGGACCGCATGGAGCCTCGCGCGGTGGCAGTACGCCTCCGGCCCGCTGCCCGGCCGCGTATCGAGCAACGGCTCGTAGGGACTCCGTCGGCTGCCCTGTTGGTAGTAGCAGCGACAACTCCTCGCGGTGGGACCCTCGTCAGTGGGCCGTCATGGCATCCCGGTGCCGTGCCGCGTACGCTTCGACACTCAATGGCTCTGTGCCGCCCACGTCCCGCACGACGTTGTTCGTCCCGGCGAACACACCGTTCTGGTAATCGACGACGACGTTTCGCAGGTGCTGCACGGTGTGCGGGTGCCAGCCCCGGGCCTCCAATGTGCGGACGAAGGCGTCGACGTCTACTGGCTCGTATCGCACGGGGCGTCCCAGCGTTCGCGCGAGGGCCGCGGCGATCTCGTCGTAGTCCAGTTCCTTCGGCCCGTGCAGCGGATAGATGCGACCGGCGTGCGGCTGTGGGTCGGCAAGGATGGCAGCGATGACCCTGCCCTGGTCCTCGGCGGCGATCGGAGCGTGCCTGCCATGCCCCATGGGGAGACGCAACAGACCCTCTCGTCCGCTCCAGTCCCCGAAGACGAGCAGCCACTCGGCGAAGAAGGTCGGCCGCAGGTGGGTCGCGGGTACCGGATAGTGGTCCAGTAGACGCTCGGCAAGCCAGTGGTGGCGAGCGGCGTTGCTGGTCGCCTCGCGGCGCGCGGAAATCTGGGACATGTTGACGACGGCTTCCACCCCGTTGTCCGCTGCTGCCTGCGCGAAGACCGTAGTGGCCTCGATCAGGCCGGGCATGATCGGGTAGGTGAAGTACGCACTGCGCACCCCACGGGTCACCGCGGTCATCGCATCCAGATCCAGCAGGTCCCCAACGGCAACTTCAGCGCCCAAGTCTTCCAGTTGGCGAGAACGCTCGTCATGCCGGTGGACGAGAGCGCGCACGGGCAGCCCGGACTCCCTGAGGAAGCGCACAGCGTGCCGTCCGGTCTTTCCCGTAGCGCCGGTGACGAGAACCGGTTGCATGTCAGTCATTGGAAACTCCACTTCGGTGAACTGGGGAGGGGTGCCGTCGCGCTGTACCGCGTGGCTGGTGGTACGCGCACGTGCGCGGTGGTGGCCGCTGAGGGTCGCAGGGTGGGGGCGAGGAGCTCCACGGGGTGGACGTGCGCGAGGGCCGCCGTTCGACTTGCTCTTCCCCACGGGGTACGTACGGCTTCGACGATGACCGCGTCACGCATGCGGGCCTCCCTGGCACGGGGCGATCACCTGGCCGCCCGGCACGATGACCGGTGATCTAAACCCACCATAACCACATGGGTTGGAAAATCAAACCCTATCTTCCAAATGGATACACTCGCTTAATCCATTAGCTTAGGGGTATCGTGGAGGCATGATGACCGAGGCTGGGGCCACGAGCGCGACGTTGGGGGGCATCGGCGAGGTCTGGCGCCCGGACGCGTCCCATGGCCTCACGGCCGCGCATCGGGATCGCGTCGGCCGGGGTTGCCGGGAACAGGGTGGGGCACCGGGTGCCGCAGCCTGCGCAGGGCGCCAGGACGCTGACCCGGCACCGCACGGCCGGGGCAATCGCGTCGCCTCCAGCGCGCTCTGCAGATCCACCTGACGGGAGGAACCCGTGCCCAACACTCTCCACACCCTCAGTGAGAAAGCCAACCACCGCGAGATACCCGACGCTGCGATTGCGATGCTCGACGCCGATGGGATGGTGGTCGGGTGGACGGACACCGCGCAGCGCCTTGTCGGATACTCGGCCGGGGAGGTGGTGGGCCGGTCCGTCTCGGTGGTGCTGCCGTTCGCCCAGAGCGCGTTGCGGTCGGGGGAGTTCGCGGAGCAGTGCCGTGCCCGGGGTGGCTGGTCCGGCATCACGGCGGTCCGTCACCGCGACGGTCGCACGCTCAATGTGAGCCTGCAGATCTCGCAGTTGTGGGGGCAGGGTGGAGCGGTTCGCTGGCTCGTCTGCGGGACCGACATGGCAGCGCTCTCTTCGGTGGCGAGCACCGGATCGGTGCGGGAGTCGATTCTCACCCGCACACCGG
>NZ_JAYWVC010000475.1:0-2334 GCF_036281785.1 Streptomyces chiangmaiensis
GCCGGGCAGGCCGCAGCCGGAGCATTCGATCAGGGCCCGGTAGGTCAGGGCCTCGCTCACCGGGCGGGCGGCGGCGGAGCCGGTCATCGGCTGCGGCCGCGCATCGTCCTGCACGGGCTGGTCGTGGTGGTCGGCCGCGAGGGCGGGCGGCGGGTAGGCCTGGGCGGCGCGCAGGCGGGCGGCGATGATCGCGCCGACCGTGGTCCGCACCGGATTCGGCAGCGGTCGGGTAGCGATGACGTGCCGCAGTTGCTCCTGGCTCCAGCCGGCCTCGAGCATCACAGTCACGACGCGGCCTTGGTCGGTCAGCGCCTGCCCGGTCAGCAGCAGTTCGGGGCGGGCCGCCCCCAGGTCGAGCAGCAGCCGGATTCCCGGATGCATGTCATCCGTTGTAGGCCCGGCTGACGGGGATGTAGGCGCGGCCAACTGGTCCGTCCGTCCGTGCGCTCGTGTCGCGTCGCCGCGGCACGGACGGAGGGGTCTGGTGTTCTGCTTGTTGGTCTTCTTTCTGTTGGTGTTCTTAGTGCCCGGATCAGCCAACGTAGGCTCAGCCAATCTTGGAAAACCCGACTCTGGTTGCGACCTGGGATTTTGCAGGGCGGGCAAGTCGGTGATGAAGTAGAGCGCCTGGCCGAGCGTGCCGTCGGGATTGCGCTCGCGGGTGCGATAGAGGAATCCGTGCCGCTCCAACTGGTTGAGCCCCGTGGTGACCGCGTCAACGCCCTCCGTGCCACGGCGCACCAGTTCAGCAACGCTGACCTGCCAGCCGTCCCGGTGCGTGCTGACGTACCCGAAGATCCCCTTCGCCTTGAAAGACAACCGACTGTCGCGGAACAAGCCGTTGGCGATCTGAGTGAACTGGTCGGCCGCCATCACCCCCCGTCGGATCCCCGCCCCGAAACCGACGTCATGCTCGTCGTCGATCACCACGGTTGAGGTGGCTTCCAGCAGGGAGGCGTCGAGGGCGGCGGGACGGTCGGTGATCGAGTAGACGACCTCGCGGAGCGTTCCGTTCGCCCGGCGTAGGCGTTCGCGGATGAGGTAGCCGTATCGCTCCAGTTCCTTCAGACCGGCGCGGACCGCCTCGCGCCCGTCGGGACCTACGGCAACTAGGTGGGCGAGGGTGACCTGCCAGCCGTCCCGGTGTGTGCTGACGTACCCGAAGATCCCCTTCGCCTTGAAAGACAGCCGACTGTCGCGGAACAGGCCGTTGGCGATCTGAGTGAACTGGTCGGCCGCCATCACACCGCGACGGACACCTGCCCCGAAGCGGCTCACGGCCGTGCTCCCAAAGCGGGCCGCGCACGGTGGCCAGGGCAGCACACCAGGCGCGCCGAGGTGGGGCGACCGTCGATGCTGGGTGCGCGGGCGTGCGTGTGTTCCATGCGTTCAGCTCACCCGCCGACCCCGACCAGGCTGACGGCCATGAACCCCGACCATCGGTCACGATCCGGCAACACAGCCGTCTAGCTGCCGTGGTCGGCCTCATGGTCGGGCCAACCACGCACCATCACCACGGACGCTCAGCGCTTGCGCAGCCACGAACGGGCTGCGCAATCAGACCGCGCAACACCCGTCGGCGTTGCGCAATCGGGCTGCGCAACACCAGTTGGGCCGTGCGCAGTCGAGCCTTGCGCAAGGGGCTGCGCAACCGGCCGAAGATCTTGTGCAGTCGAGTTGCGCCGAGAGGCCGGCTGCGCAGTCCGTAGGTTGCTGGTCTTCTCCTACGCAGGTCCGTACGGAGCACTGCGCAGGTGCCTGCCGCAGCCCGATCGGCCTCCGTCTGCGCACCACACCTGATCGCACAAAGGTCGCCTCTCCGGGGACCGTGCGTCGGATGCGACGGCCTGCCGACAGCTCGCGGCTGACCCGTGGTTGGGGTCATGGTTGGGCCGACCATGACCCCAACCACGGACTTCGTGTCCCCATCGTGACCTTGGTCGGGGGTTCGTGGTCGGTGGTCGGGTCGGGGTCGACGGGTTTTCTCGAGATCAGCAACATCCGTTCTGATCTGGGAGTTTGACCATGCCCCCTGGCAAGCAGGCCTCACCGGGTGAGGTCGCTGCTGCTCCGATGGCGGCCGGTGCCCGGCTGGAGGCGATGCGCCACCGCGTACGCCTCTCACGCGTGGCGGTCTGGACCGTCATCGCGGCCGGCCCCATCGCCCTCGCCGTGGCCATCGCCTCAACCCCGACCACGGTCGCGGCCGCCCCCGCGGCCAAGCCCACCGCCGTGCGCACCGCATCAGCCGCCGACCCGGGCGGCTACGCGCAACTGTTCCTCGGCGCGTGGCTGCGCAGCAGTGCGGACGACGCGATGACTGCGCAGGCGCGG
>NZ_JAYWVC010000476.1:0-2331 GCF_036281785.1 Streptomyces chiangmaiensis
GGATTGGTCTGCGGCCGTCAACTTGCTGAACTCGGCACTGGAGGCGCGCGGGCTCGCCGCCTCGACAACCGATCTCCGCGCCCACCTCGCCCCCTCGCCACAGATCCTCGAGCGCACAGGGTCCACCGAGCTCGCCGACGGCCCGGACTTCGACCGGCTCGCCGAAGGCACCCTTGCCGACCTGTTCGACGAGCTGCCTGTGCCGGAACATACGTCCGACGCAGTGGCACTCGTTTTCGGGCCCGGCGCCGCCCTGGCCCCCACGACGTGCTCTGGTACATGGCCACACCCAAGCGGTGCGCGGAGGCTGCGGTCGCCGCTGGAACCGCGCGCAACCTCGGCCAAGGCGAGGACGACGGCCCTCCCACGACCAAGCGACTGTTCTCCACAGACTGGCCATTGCTCGACCGGCACCGTGACTCCTTGGCCAACCGCATCGACTGCTGGCAGTGGCGAGGGCAGCGTGGTCCTGGAGGTGAGCGCGACGCCGCACTTGTATTCGCTGCGCTTTTACGACTGGCTGCGCCGTGACGTCGAGGGGGGCAGCGCCCGATCCACCTCGGGCACGCCTTCGACAACCTCGCCCCCGACCGTACTGGGGATGCTGTCAGGCGCGACCTCGTCCTGTCGCCGCGGCCGTTACGCAAGGGCGACGGCTGGTACGAGGAACTCCTCGGCGCCCTGCCGGAAATGTTTTTCGAGGTACGTCGAGTGGTCGTCGAGCGCGACCGTCCCGCCGCGGACGACACTGACGGGCGCTTTCATATCCTGAACGTGGTCGAGGGCTGTCCTCGGCACGATCCTGCAGTGCGCCCGGGCCCTGGGCGACAGGCCCGCTGCGCAATGCTCGCCCATCGGGCTCGAACGCCACTGGTCAGGAGGAGGCTCCTGCAAACGCCGAGCGAGGTTCGAGAGCGACGCCCTTTAGCACAGTCGCGCCCCCCACACCGCCGCCAGGCGCATTATCCGCAGCCCAGCAAACGCCGAAAAACTGCTACAAGTAGGCGTACATCCGAGCCTACGCTTCATTCGACCAGTTCCGGCCAGGCACCAATTTCTGAGCCTGGGTAAGAAGAATCATGGTCAATCAATACATAAACGCCCGCCGTAAGAAACAGCGCCGTCCGCATCAGTGCCCTACACCGGAAATCGAGGATCAGCAGTTGCCGCACCTCGGCGCCTATACACCTATAGCGTTGAGGTAAGCCGAGTTCGACGCGCTGGAATGCCTCCCGAACCCTGATCTCGAAGCGACCTTCCACAAAATCCCACCCCTCTCGCCGTCTCACCGCCGAGAACCTCCGTGGGAACTGTGATGTCGTACATGTACAGAGGGCGCCGGCAGCTGCGTAGCCTGCTGCATAGTACGCGCACGAGAGGCGCACACCATAGATAACTTTGGCAGATAAGGCTCTGGAGCCACCCCGTATAGGCAGGCGTGTCGCCAGGCCGTGGCGGAGTACCGACTATTTCTCTGCGACTGCGCAGAGACCGGGCGCCTGCGAAAAGGCCGTGTACCTCGAAGATCTAAGCGACGATTTAGCGTAGACGGTGTGTAGATAACCCTGTGGTTAGCTTGTTCATACGAGATGGCCTGAGGATTGAGAGCTATGCACTCTGCGGACGCCAGAAAATCGTGTCGCTCGGGGCCACGCAGCGCTGCCGGAAGTAGCGACGGGGCTCCGAAAGAAAGGATTTCCAGAACGCCGAGACGATTGGACCCTGAATCCGCCGCATGGGTCGACGCGTTGGAGGACGGGAGCGGGCCGCAATACGAACAGGCCTGCGCGCGCCTGCATGCGCTGCTGGTCCGGATCGCGATGGATGATGTGTTCCGCCGAGGACCCCGCTATCGGATCACGGGACCGGAGCTGAACGACCTCGCCCACCAAGCGGCTGCTGACGCCCTGATGAGGATCACGCATAAGATCCACGACTTCCGGGGCGACGCGAGGTTTACCACTTGGGCCTTCCGGTTCGTGGTGCTTGAAGTTTCCAGCAAGCTCGGCCGCCACTTCTGGCGCGCCTCAACCGCCCGGTTCGATCTCGACGAGTGGGCGCAGATGCCAGACCACTCTGGCATCGACCCCGTCAACCACTGGCAAGCCCAGGAACTAGTCGAGGCCGTCCAGGACGCTGTCGAGACAGCGTTGAGCGCCCGGCAGCGACAGGTCTTCACCGCGCTCGTCGTCAGGGGCGTCCCCCTAGAGACACTGGCCGACGAGCTGGAAACGAACCGGAACGCTCTCTACAAGACCATGTTCGACGCGCGCAAGAAGCTGCGAGCCAGGCTGGTCGCCAACGGCCTCCTCAACACCGCAGGCTGAAACC
>NZ_JAYWVC010000477.1:0-2324 GCF_036281785.1 Streptomyces chiangmaiensis
CCAACCGGCACTCGCGCTCGGAGACGTCCTCGTCAGCCTCACCCTGGGGGTCACCCTCTACGGCGAAACCCTGCGCGGCGGCTGGTGGCTGGCCATCCAACTCCTATGCGTCGCGCTCGCGGCGACGGGTGTGACCGGCCTGTCCCATAGCCACACCCCGTGCGGCCAACCGGGCGGCACGGCGGAGACGGCTGTGCCGGCGGGCCACAAGACTGGTTGACGCAGTCCAGGCCATGATCCTATTGTCCGCCTTGCGCGTGGTTGCAGCCGACGGCAATGAAAGCCGACCGGATTCTGATTAATGCCGAAATCCGAGTAAGTGAGGGTAGTCGTGGGGGTGCTGCTCTCGTACCTGGTCCTTTTCCTTATTGAATGCGGCTTGATGGCGCTGCAGATTGTCGGCGCGTTCCTGCTCATGTTGAGTGCCGCTCTGTTTATCCGGCGCTTCGCTATTGCGCGCAAGCGTCGACCCGATGGCCACTTCCCGAAAGCGACGCCAGTGGCGCCATATGTGCTTGGCGGCATCGGCATTTGCTTGCTGGTTCCTACTTCGGCAGCGCTCTTCATCGGGAAGGAGTTGGGCATTTTTGAAGCCTGGGCGATATAGGCCGAAACCGTTGTGGTCTGCGGGGGCATCGTCGGCCTGCCGAGGCTGGTAGCGGGCGGCTGCGGGCGCGGTGGTTGCTGCACCTTGCTGCTGTACATCACCAGTTCGGAAGACGCCGTATGCGGATCGCGGCTGACCTGGCAACCGGCTGAGCTGCGCCGGAGCGTCTGGCTCAGATCAGCCAGGGGCCCACCAGATAGAACCCCGCTGCGGCTACTCCCACGAGCGCAAAGGCGACGCTGAGGCAGAGCAGGAAGAGGCCGAAGAACAGCAGGAACACGAACCCTGCGGTGGACTCGGCATCTGCCTTCTTCTCGCCCGGCACCAGCCAGAGACGCCGGGTCGGCAGCGCGGCCAGGTCAGGGGAGTCCCCGCTGTCCCTGCGCCAGAGGACCTCCTCGCTGTCGTCGGTTCGCAGCCGATAGGCCTGCACAAAGCGCTGCGCGCGGCGCTCGGTTCGCACATAGCGTGCCGGTACCAGGCGGGCCCGGTGCGGCTTTTTCACTGACCAGAACTCGACTGTCGAGAGCGCGGTCTCCCACGCAATCACCCAGAAGATCGGACCAACCCAGAGCACAGAGGCCTCCACCCACATGCCCTTGGCCAGGAACGCGACGGCGGCGTAGACGATCAGCAGCCCGCCGACTGCCCAGGCCGCCCGCATGGCCAACTGCCTGCGGGTGAACCGCTCCCGCAGGCGCGGCCGAGACGCGTCCCACGCCACGGGCACCGCGTCCTCCGGTTCCGCCAGTCCCTTCTCCAGAGATAGCGGCTCCCGTCCACGGGTGGACACGCCCGCAACGCCGCTTCCACCCCCGAGCAGGCCGCCGACCTGGCGCTGCCGGAGACTTCCCGCTCCCGGTAGCGAGCACGGTACCGTCCTGCCGGGCACAGGCGTGGTGGTCCGGCAGGTGCCAGGGGAGGATGGGGCGCCATAACGGGGTGGGGCACAACCGACCCTCTGCTTTTCAGGCGAGTACATCGGACGACGTGATGAGTCAGCCGTGCCCGCGACCGCACGTTGCGGTTGACTGTGACTGACCGCTGTGTGCCGCTGCGTTCGCTGACGTTGCCGTCACGCTGCCGTCAGCGCTCGTTACGCGCAACGCTCGAGGCCGGCCCCGTAGGCCGCATGCCGTGCGCTACTCAGGGACCGAGGACATTAGTGCTCCAGCCGGACGGCACCCGGGCCCGCAAGTTCGTCTAACTCAGCTTCCGCCCAGGCTTGAGATGTTGTCCAACCACCGCAGCAACCGCCGAAGAAGCGCATCGAGTTCTGCGCTCGGCGCTGTCCTCCGCCTGCCGCGAGGAACTGATCACGCGCAACGTAGCCAAGCTCGTCGAACCTCCTCGGACCGACAACAGTTCCTGAGGGGTGCTCAGCGAACAGTCCGTAGTCGCCTCCCGTCCGGACGGGGTGTCTCTGGTCGGGTTTCTGAGTACTGCAGCGTGCATACACGTTGCCGTCAACCGTTGCCGTCAGGCGGTGCTGCATGTGTTGGAGTGCGGGGTGACCAGTTCCACCGCCGGACTCGTATGGCAGGTCCCTCTGCATGGATCAGATATGGGTGGTGCTCATCGGCTCCGTAGCAGCCGGCATCGTCGCCCTCGGCTATGTCTGTATCGGGATTATCGGCGGCCGGCGTCAGACCGCAGGCCAAGCCGACGTTGCGCACGGCCAACGGGCCCTCTCCATCGCCAGGACCGTGTACTCCGA
>NZ_JAYWVC010000478.1:0-2306 GCF_036281785.1 Streptomyces chiangmaiensis
GTGCCTTCAGCTGGGGGAGGATTCAAGCGCGGTGGTACTGCACCGGAGAGGCGACCTCGCCGTCGAGTTCCGCGGCGGCGTGGCGTGCCCAGTACGGATCGCGCAGCAGTTCGCGGGCCAGGAGTACGGCGTCGGCCTTGCCGGAGGTGAGGATTTGCTGAGCCTGGTCGGGTTCGGTGATCATGCCGACGGCGGCCACGGGGAGCCCGGTTTCGTTGCGGACCCGCTCGGCGAAGGGCACCTGGTAGCCGGGGCCGGTCACGATCTTCGCGTCGGGGGCGTTGCCGCCGGTGGAGACGTCCATCAGGTCCACTCCGCGGGCCTGGAGCTCCTTGGCGAAGCGCACGGTGTCGTCCGCGGTCCAGCCCTCGCGGTCGTCCTCGGGGTTCTCGGTGAACCAGTCCGTGGCGGAGATCCGGAAGAAGATCGGCAGCTCGTCCGGCCACACGGCACGGACGGCGTCGACGACCTCCAGGGCGAACCGGATCCGGCCCTCGAACGAGCCGCCGTACTCGTCGGTGCGCTGGTTGCTGTACGGGGAGAGGAACTGGTGGATCAGGTAGCCGTGCGCGCCGTGGATCTCGGCGACCTCGAATCCGGCCGCGAGCGCACGCTCGGCGGCCTCGGCGAACTTCCGGACGATGCCGCGGATGCCGTCCGTGGAGAGTTCCTCGGGGGTGGTCGACGCCGGGTCGAAGGGAAGGGCGCTGGGGCCGACGGGGGTCCAGCCGTAGGGCTCGTCGGGGCTGATCGGGCGGCCGCGGTCGGCCCAGGTGCGCTCGGTGGAGGCCTTGCGTCCGGCGTGGGCCAGCTGGATGCCGGGAACCGTGCCCTGCGACTTGAGGAACGCGGTGATGCGCTGGAAGGCGGCGACCTGGGTGACGTTCCAGATGCCCAGGTCGTAGGGGGAGATGCGCCCCTCGGGGCTGACGGCCGTGGCTTCGGTGATGATCAGGCCGGTACCGCCGGTGGCGCGTGCGGCGAGGTGAGCGAAGTGCCAGTCTGTCGGGACGCCGACCGCTTCGCCCTCCGGCGCCGCACTGTACTGGCACATCGCCGCCATCCAGATGCGGTTGGGGATGGTCAGTGACCTGAGGGTGTAGGAGGTGAAGAGGGAGGTCAACTCGATACTCCTAGTGCGTGCCTGGTGAGCCGGGGCCGAGTGCGTATGCCACATCGCACCCGTTGCCGTAGGTCTCCAGAATAATTGCATGCGCTTGCTATTTATTCCGGCCCGCAAGCCGCGTGTGCAGCGATGGCGGGGAGCCCACCTGCCCGATCGGGGGTGTCCCGATGGAGCCCGCACAGCGCCCGGCGGCACTGACCGTGATGCGCGGGAACCGTGAGTGACACAGGGCACCTACCGGCGTCGGGCCCAGTCGGGCAGGGTGAGTTCGTACTCGACTTCGCCCTGTTCGGAGCCTTCGATCGTCTCGGGCCAGTCTCCGGTGAAGTTGCGGAGGAACGACAACCCGGCCCGTTCCATCACCCGCCGCGACCGGGTGTTCACCGTCATGGTGTTCGCCGTGACCCGTTCCACCCCGAAGTCCCTGAACCCCTTGTCGATCAGGACCCGCGATCCTTCCGTGGCATGGCCCTTGCCCCAGGCGGCCCTGTTCAGCCGATAGCCGAGCTCGACCACGGCGGCGCTGTGCTCGTCAAGCGGGCGGAACTCGAACCAGCCCAGGAAAGTTCCGGTGGCCTTGTCCTCAGCGGCCCAGTAGCCACGGGTACCGAGGCACGCGTAGTCGTGGAGGAGCCGTGGCAGGGTCTGCGTGCGGATCGTCTCGCGACTCGTCGGTTTGCCGCCGTTGATGAACCGCATGACCTCGGGATCGTTGTCCAGCGCGAGGAGGTGCTCGGCGTCGGCGTCGGCGTCGGTGAACGGGCGCAACACGAGCCGTTCGGCTTCCAGGAAGACAGGCATGCAGCGATCTTCACCACCGGTGGCTCGGCCTGCCACCGGATATCGGCGGCAACAACCGTGCGTCACGGCCCGATTGTGCAAGGCGGCCGTTCGACCGGGCTCCGGGGGCCGGTCGGCGTCACCTCGTCCGTGGTAACCCGCCGCGACCGGGGGAGCTGCTGTCGTGGCTCCGCTCGACGAAGTCATGCGTGGACAAGGCGCCGGAAACGCCACCGGGCGCCGTAGGCTTTGGCGGGCGTTCGGGCCGTCGCACCCTGCGTGCCGCGGTCGCACGGCGTCCTACGTTGGTTGAATCCTCCCCCAGCTGAAGGACTCCGTTGGGAAATCCGTGAAACGGCCGCATAGGCGGTGCTTATGCGGCCAGGTCGAGCCGGGCTAG
>NZ_JAYWVC010000479.1:0-2288 GCF_036281785.1 Streptomyces chiangmaiensis
CGATGGTGCATCGGGGGCGGTCTTGGCGGACCGCCCCTCCAACGAGTGGGTTCGTCGCCGGTAGTGGCAGTGCCGGGCGACGGCTTGGCGCCTGCGCCGCCATTGCGACCAGCTCACTGTGTGGAGGCGAAGCGGTAGGCGGGGTCGGGGTGCGGGGCGAGTTGCCAGGAGCCGGCGGACTTCCGCCACGGTGAGCGGAGTCAGCGGGCCGGAACCGTTTCTGCATCCCCTTTTGCGGCCGCCTGGGCCGCCGTGGCGGCGAGGAAGGCGTGGGCGAGCATGGACAGGGTGATGTGCCGCATCCAGCCCACGTATCGGCGGACTTCGTACTGGTCCAGGCCGCATTCGTTCTTTGCGGCCTGGAAGCATTCCTCGATCGCCCACCGGCGCCCGGCGACCTGCACGAGCCGGTCGACGTCAGTGCCCACCGGGGCATAGCCGAGGTAGTAGGCGATCTCGTCGGGCCTGTTGATGCTGCGCCGGGCCAACGCCCAGCGTTGATGGGTGGGCCGGTCGCCGTCGAAGTCCTCGATCGTGGGGAGTTGGACGGCGGCCCAGTGGTAGACGCGCGGGCCTTTGGCGCCGTTGCCGCACGAGCGCTTCCCCTATGCTTCGTCCGGTGCCTGCGTGAACAGGTGGTCGATGCGGCCGAAGCGCGGCACCTGCTGGGACTTCGGGACGGCCAGGACGTAGCCGATGCCGGTCTCTTCCAGCAGGCGGCGAAAGCGCATCTCTGAGGCTGATCCTTTGGAGTGGACACCCTGACAATGGATCTTGAAGGTCCAGGGAGGGATGCCCAGGTGGGACGCCAGTCTCCATACCCGGAGGAGTTCCGGAAAGACGCCGTCGCGCTCTACCGCGCGTCCGGCGGCAAGCGCACGTACGCGGCGGTGGCCGCGGATCTCGGGATCACCGGGGAGACGCTGCGCACGTGGGTCCGCAAGGACGCCAGCCGGTCCGCGCCCGAGCCGTCAGGCGGCAGTGTGCCCAGTCCGGCCGAGGAACTGGTCCGGTTGCGGGCCGAGAACCAGCGGCTACTCAAGGCCGAGAAGGAGTGGCAGCTGGAGCGAGAGATCTTGCGCCGGGCAGCCGCCTATTTCACTCGGGAGGTGAAGTGAGACCCCACCGCTGGGACTTCATCTCTGCCAACCGCGCCGCCTTCGGCGTGAAGCGGATATGCCGGGTCCTGGGCGTCTCCCGCTCCGGCTACTACCGGCACCAGGCCACCGCACAGGCACGCGCCGCGCGCCAGGCCGAGCAGGCTGCCGCAGTCGCCGAGATCCGCGCCATCCATGCCGAACACCACGGCGCCTACGGCGCCCCGCGCATCCATGCCGAACTCCGTTCGCGGGGTCGGAAGATCAACCGCAAGCGTGTCACGCGCCTGATGCGCATCCATCAGATCGTCGGCCGTCACCTGCGCCGCACCAAGCGCACCACGATCACGGACAAGACGGCCCCGCCCGCACCGGACCTGGTCATGCGCGACTTCACCGCAAGCACGTTGAACACCAGGTGGTGCGGCGACATCACGTATGTCGCCGTCGGCTCGACATGGCTGTATCTGGCCACGGTCATCGACATCTGCTCGCGCCGGGTGATCGGCTGGTCCATCGCCGACCACATGCGCACCCAGCTCGTCACCGACGCGATCGAAATGGCGGTGGCCGCTCGCGGCGGCCAGGTCGACGGCGTTGTGTTTCACACGGACAGGGGCGCGCAATATACGGCGGCGGCCTTCACCGAGGTCTGCCGCCACCACGGCATCCGCCGCAGCACGGGTCGCGTCGGCTCGAGTTACGACAACGCCCTGGCCGAGTCGTTCTTCCAGGGCCTGAAACGGGAGCTGCTCCACGGGCGACGCCTAACCTCGAAGGCGCAGACACGGCTGGAGCTGTTCCACTGACTGGCCTACTACAACCGGCGCCGCCGCCACTCCGCCCTCGGCTACCTCACACCAGCCGAGTTCGAACAACAACTGACCTCAGCACGTACGCTGTCACTCGCATGAAACCCGGTGTCACTCCCAAGGTTGAACCTCAGACGATCGACTGGGAGCACCGCTGGCACGCAACCAGCCACGGCATGATCACCCGTCGCGACGAACTCATCGAAGAACTTGGCGAGGAACGCGCAGTCGCCACGATCGCCGAGTTACAGCGCCAACTGGACAATTAGCCCCCATTGGCCACCCGCCGCATCCTGGTCATTGCCACGCACCGGTGACCGGCCCAACCCTTTGAGCAGCCGTTACTGACCCACGCTCCCAGTGAGGCCAGCCTCGGACC
>NZ_JAYWVC010000048.1:0-45399 GCF_036281785.1 Streptomyces chiangmaiensis
GAGCGGTGCTCTATCCCCTGAGCTACGAAGGCGTTGCTTGTGTGAAACCTTGCTCGGAACTCGATGTGCGGGTCGGAGCCAGGTCTCGTGGTCAAGCCCTGAGCGACCTGGGGCAGGCTGCTGCGAAGAGCGCGCGGGACCCGCGTGACACGCCGCAGCGCCCTGCCGGGGCGCTCGATCCACAGCGTACCGGATCTGGGGTGGGGCGGGCGTTGGTGTCGGGGAGCCAAGTCGACGTGGTTCGGCCCTGTGGCTCGGCAGACGTGCTCCTCCCCGGTGCAGCATGTGGCCGCTCGAGGTCCATACGAGTACGAAGCCGAGGGGCAGGGGGCCTGGCCTCGACGCCGTAGGGGAATGGTCCGCCCAGGGAACTTTCCGGACGATGCGTACCTGCGCCTGCCGGTCGGTACCTGGAACGACTGGCTGTCAGCCCGTCGTGGAGCCGGTGCCCTGTGTCGGTGCCGGTGCCGGCGAATCGTCGATCTTGAGTTTGTCTCCCGTGTCGGTGATGAAGATGACCAGCAGTTTCGCCGGCTTCGTCCGGCTGGTGTTCTCCGTGAGCACATGGTGGGCGCCCGGTGGTTCGACCCAGTGCTGGCCCTGGTGGTATGTGCGGGTCGGCTCCCCGGCGAGCCGGCTGCGTACCGTGCCCTCGAGTACGTAGGCGTAGACGAAGGCCGCGCCGTGCCGATGCGGCAGCGCATGGGAATCGGGCGGGAAGTCCACGATCGCCGTGGTGAAGGTCTTGCCCTGGACATCCGGTAGTGGTTGTTCGAACACGGGCGTCAGCGTCTCGGTCGGGCGTGGCGAGGCCACGGCAGGGGCCGGCGCCACCTGCGCGGTGGCCGTGGCACGGTCTGTAGCGGGGGAGCACGCGGTGGCCGTGGCCGCTATGCCGGCGGCCAGAAAGCCGCCGGCGATCCATGTTCCGATCATGATTGCTCTCCTTCTTGGGCCTCCGGTGACCTGGGCGATCACTTCAGTCCTCGGTGACCCGGATGATCGTCTTGCCTGGGGTGCGTCGGTCGGGGGCGAACGCGGCCGGCGCTTCGGTGAGCGGCCGCACCGCCCCGACGACGGGCTTGAGCCGTCCCTCCCTGAGCCGCTGGGCGAGCTCGGCCAGCCGGGCGCGGTCGGGTTCGACGACGAAGAAGACGGCACGTCCGTCCTTGGGCCGGACCCTGGGCGGCGTGGCGATGGAGACGAGCGTGCCGCCGGCGCGTACCAGCGCGGCCGAACGGTCGAGGACGTCTCCGCCGATCGCGTTGAACACCACGTCGACCTCGCCGATGTCCTCCAGCCGTTCGGCCTGCAGGTCCACGAAGGCATCCACGCCGAGAGCGACTGCCGCGTCCCTGCCGGAGGCCCGGCCGGTACCGATCACCCGGACGCCCGCCTCGCGCGCGAGCTGCACCGCGATCGACCCGACTCCGCCCACGGCGCCGTGGATCAGGAGGGTCTGGCCCGTCGTGAGCCTGCCGTGGTCGAACAGGCCCTGCCATGCGGTCAGGCCGGAGATCGGCAATGCGGCGGCCACGGTGTGGTCGACGTCCGCCGGAAGGGGAGCAAGGTTGCGCGCCTCGACCGCGGTGTACTCGGCCAGTGAGCCGTTGCGGGCCCAGTCGGTCAGTCCGAACACCCGCTGGCCGACGGTGAGGCCGGTGGTCCCGTACCCCAGTTCGACGACGACACCGGACAACTCGTGCCCGAGCACGCTCGGGGTCCGGTCGCGGCCGGCGCGATCGGTCCACGTGGCCGGCCAGTCCAGCTCTCCGGTGGTGAACCCCGCGGCGTGGACCCGCACGATGACGTCGTTCTCGGCCGCATGGGGATAGGGCGTTTCCGTCAAGGACAGTCCGGCGACACCAACATCACGGTCTCGAACGGTGATTGCTTGCATGTCAGGTTCTCTCGTCATCGCGGGACCGGAGGCACGTCGACGTGGGCGTTCCCGCACGGTCGATCTCATCCCCGCGAACGGTCGGGTGTTGGAGCGTGGTCAGCACGAGACTCGGAACCGGCGACTTCGGATCTCGCGAGCAGGGCATGCATCGCGGCGTATTCGCCATGCGCTCTCGCGATTATGGGATCACGTCACACACAAACCCGCAGCTTCACGAGGACGTACATATCCGGTCCTTGGGGGAAGCGGCGGCTGCTCGGAGGAAGGCCGAGTACGGCTCCGGGGCTGTCGCTGCACGGCTCGCGCAGGCCCTGACGCACTCTCCTTCGCCGGTCCCGCACTGCATTCTCATCGGGGAGACGAGGTGGCCCACATGGGTGTGGCGGCTCAGGCGTGCGCGACCTTCTCCGGGCCGAGGACCCTGCGGTACGCATGGGCTCGAGCGCAACCGTGCCTTCCGGACGACGGAGTGCGACGGTCCCCGGCACGGGCCTCCATCAGATGCTCGGCACCTTCCTGAACCGCCCCGCCATATGCAGATCCGCCTCGATCCGTGCCGCGGTCGCGCGCAGTACCGGCAGCACCTCGGTCACGCACTCCTCGACCGTCCGGCGGCTGCTGTGCATGGCGACGTTCACCGCCGCGACCACCCTGCCCCCGCGATCCCGCACCGGCACCGCGATCGACCGCAGCCCCTCCTCCAACTCCTCGTCGACCAAGGCGTATCCCTCGCGCCGGACGCGGCCCAGCACGGCCCTCAGCTCGCCGGGGTCCGTGACCGTCCGCGGTGTCAGCGAGGTGATCTCGGGCAGCCTCGGCTCCGCCAGGTCCGCCAGCATGACCCGGCCCAGCGACGTCGGATACGCGGGCAGCCGGGTTCCGAGGGTGACGTTGACGCTCATGATGCGACGCGGGGCCACGCGGGCCGTGTACTGGATCTCGTCACCCGTCAGCACCGCCAACGAGGTCGACTCGTGCACCAGCTCGGACAGGGCGGTCAGATGGGGAGCGGCGATGTCCGGCAACGTGACCCGGGACAGCGGCGGATAGCCGAGGCCCAGGACGCGTGGGGTGAGCCGGAAGACACGGTCGTGTGCGGTGACGTACCCGAGGTGCTCCAGTGTGATCAGTGCCCGCCGGGCCGTCGCCCGCGCCAGCCCTGTCGCCTCGGCCACCTCGGTGAGTGTCAGTTCGCGGCGTCCTTCCCCGAAGGACGTGATCACCGTCAGGCCGCGGGCCAGCGACTCCACGAACTCCCGCCCTAGCTCCTGCTTGGACGTCCCGGTCCAGGTCGCGAGCCCTGACGGCACGTCCGGAGTGGCGGGCGGCGCCTCGCGCAGTTCGCGTTCCATCGCCGCCACCGCCGAGCGCAGCCGGGGCAGCAGGGCCTGGTACAGATCGTCCGCGGAGTGCCGGCTGGTGTGGCTGACCACACTGACCACACAGGCGATGCGGCCGACCGCCTCCCGTACGGGCATGGCGAGCGCCACCAGACCCGGCTCGATCAGCTGGTCGTCCAGTGCCCATCCCCGGTCGCGGGCCTGCTCCGTGCGCTCCTCGAAGTCGTCGCCCAGGGTGCTGCCGTCGGACCCGTCGAGTGGGCGGCTGCGGACCGGCACCGCAGGGAAACGGCGGTCCTCGGGGTCCGCGACCCGCCGCTCGCGCCACCGCTTCCACTCCGTCTCGTCCCACTCGGTGGCGAACAGCGGCCCGGGGGCGGTTCGCTCCGCGGGCAGCAGATCGCCGATGCGGAAACTCAGCGACATCGCGCGGCGGCGGGTCGCCTGGTGGATGAAGCGGATGCCGTCCCGGTCGGCGACGGCGAGCGACACCGACTCGTCGAGCTCGTCGGCGAGTGCATCCGCGTGCGGATCCAGCAGCTTGGGCAGCCGCAGCGCGGCCAGATAGGAGTTGCCCAGTTCCATCAGCCGTGGGGCGAGAACGGCGTCCCGCCCGTCGAGCCGTACGTACCCCATGCGGGCGAGCGTCGCCGTGATCCGGTCGACCGTGGAGCGGGCGAGCCCGCTGGCCCGCTCCAGGGCGCTGAGGCTGCAGCTGCCGTCCGCGTCGGTGAGCCGCCGCAGCACGGTGAGCCCACGCATCAGGGGCGTGACGGCTTCGGCGGGGGCGGCCGAGTCCTGGGCGGGAGTGGCGTTCGGGCGCATGGAATCACGGTAATGCCGGGCAGGACCGGTCCGCCGTGTTCGCCCGCGTCGTGCGCCGCCCCTGGCCCCGGATGCCCCCGGGGACGCCTCACCGTCGTGTCACGCGCACGCGGAAGTCCCCGGATCCATCGGTGCCCACGACGGTGACGACGATTTCTGCTTTCGGATCCGCGAAGGTCTGGCCGGGGAGGAACGTGGCGTCGGACAGTTCGGCGTGGACATTGGGACTGCGGGTGCAGCCGCCGCTGTCGCGCTCGGCGTCGTAGACCGTGATGGGCCCGTTGCCGGTGTCGACGTCCGCGTCGACCCGGTAGACGAGGATGCCGGGCCGGCACACCGCCGCGTCGTTGCCGGCGCGGGTGCGCAGTTCGAGGGCGTATCCGGCCCGGGAGCTGATCGGTATGAAGACCAGCTTGCGGCCGCCGCGGCGGCCCAGCGGGGTCAGCGGGTAGACGGCGGTGCCGCGGGTGCTGACACATCTGACCTGGGAGTCGTCGAGCCAGCCGAGCTTCCATTTGTGCCAGGCCAGCAGGTCGTTGTCGGCGCCCCAGTCCTCGCTCATGATGTCCCAGTGCCCGACGGCGCCTCCGCCGTCCTGGGTGTAGAGGTCGGGCAGGCCGAAGGTGTGGCTGTTCTCGTGCGGCAGGACCCGGTAGCCGGTCCGGGCGTAGGAGCCGGAGCCGTCGTCCTGGCGGCTGTAGATGAAGGACGCGTTGGACAGCGGCACGCCGTCGGCGACCGGGGCGTCGGTGTTGCCCGCGAAGGTCACCGACAGAACGGTGTCCAGGGCGGAGGGGCCCGCGTTCGGTGTGACCAGTACATTCAGCAGGTCGTAGCGGCGGAAGTCCACTTGGGGGTCGGCGGCGGCCACTATGTCCTGCACCAGCCGGCGGTAGCCGGGGTCGAAGGGTGCGCCGCGCTCTATGCCGTATGCCGCGAACGGCTTGGGCATGCGCAGCCAGTGATCTATCGGGGTCTCCGGGCGGTAGTCGAGCCGGCCGTAGGAGCTGGTCATGAACCACTTCTGGGTCTGCGGGAAGAACTCCGCGAACCGGGCCGACGCGCTGCCCTGGCCGGGTGCGTCGGAGAAGTCGATCATCAGGTTCAGGGCGTGGACGGTGCCGGTGGAGCGGACGTACCCGGCGGGGGTCGGGATGCCTTCAGGCATCTGGACGCCGCTGTGGCCGTGGATCATGCAGGCGCGTAGCGCAGAGTCACGGCCCGGTGCGATGGGTCCCGGTGTCGTGGAGCCCGTCACCAGATGTCCGGTGCCGGCGGAGGTGGAGACCGCGAGTGTCAGGACTGCGACTGAGGCGAGCGAGGCGACGCGGCGGGAGCGTATCCGGCGGCGGGACAGCTGCATGCGGTGACCCTTCGCTCCACGGCAGCCGCCGGTCACCGACTGCCCCCTTGGGCTCACCCTGTGTCGAAGGGGGGTCGGGCCGCGCGCTGGAGCAGCCCGAACGAGGGGTTCGCGGACACGGAAAGGGTGACGGTCCGACGGCCGCGGAGAGGCGGGCGGAGGGGGCGGTGGCCCGAAGCGGCCGGGCGGTCGGCGGCCGGTAGTCAGGGGTCGCCCGGCCGGGTGTCGAATGTGTCTCAGCTCACATCGAGTCGGTGCCGGGCCGGGAAATAACCGGGGACCGATTCCCCGTTTAGCCCTGTGTCCGAGCGAAACGGGGACTGATTCCCCGGAACGCGTTTCCACTCCACCCGAGGAGTACGCCGTGCAGACCGCACCCCCCGTGCCGCGCCGAGCGTCCCGGCCGCGTGCCGATGCTCTGCGCAACCGGGAGCGGATCCTCACCGCAGCCCGGGAGATGTTCGTCGAGTTCGGCCCCGAGGTGCCGTTCGACGAGATCGCCCGCCGGGCCGGTGTCGGCAACGCCACGGTGTACCGCAACTTCCCTGACCGCGACGCACTCGCCAGCGAGGTCGTCTGCTGGGTCATGGACCGAACGGCCGAAGACGCCGAACGGGCCCTCGCCGAGAGCGGCGACGCCTTCGAGGCGCTCTCGCGCTTTGTGCACACCGCCGCCGACGAGCGGATCAGCGCGCTGTGTCCGATGGCGGCCGGCGCGTTCGACAAGCACCACCCCGACCTGGAAGCGGCGCGCGAACGGGTCGGGCGACTGATCGCAGAGCTCATGGACCGCGCCTGCGCGGCCGGGCAGCTCCGCCCCGACATCGGCGTCGGGGACCTGATGATCGCCGTCGCGCAACTGAGCAGGCCGCCGGCCGGCACCGGTTGCGTGAGCCTCGACCGCTTCGTCCACCGCCATCTGCAACTGTTCCTGGACGGCCTGCGGGCCCCGGCCCGCTCCGAACTGCCCGGTACGACCGCGACCATGGAGGATCTGCGCCAGTCCTGAGCGATGAGTTCCGCGTGCTCCGCCCGTCTGCAAGACGTCAGAAATCCGTGACATGACAGGCGCTCAGGTCGTCACCGTCGACAGGCCGCGCCCTCCCGCACCCCATTCCGCTTGCCCCTCTTCCGTCTGATCTCTTTTCGCTCCCGAGTCCTGACATTTCCGTCACGAAGTCCCGAAGTGGATACCTCCATGTCTGAAACAGCCCGAAACATCCCGGGCGCTTCCGCTCCCGACTCCAGTCGCTGGCGGGCCCTCGTCTTCATCGCGCTTGCCCAGCTGATGGTCGTCCTCGACGCCACCATCGTGAACATCGCGCTTCCGTCCGCCCAGCAGGACCTGGGGATATCGGACGGCAACCGCCAGTGGGTCGTCACCGCCTACGCCCTCGCCTTCGGTGGTCTGCTGCTCTTCGGCGGCCGGGTCGCCGACCTGTGGGGCCGCAAGCGTGCCTTCGTCATCGGCCTCGCCGGCTTCGCCCTCGCCTCCGCGCTCGGCGGCGCGGCGCAGAGCGGCGCGATGATGTTCGGCTCCCGCGCCCTCCAGGGCGTCTTCGGCGCACTTCTCGCGCCTGCCGCGCTGTCCCTGCTCGCGGTGATGTTCACGGACGCCAAGGAACGTGCCAAGGCCTTCGGCATCTACGGTGCGATCGCCGGTGGCGGCGGCGCCGTCGGCCTGATCCTCGGCGGCTTCCTCACCGAGTACCTGGACTGGCGCTGGACGTTCTACGTCAACATCCCCTTCGCCGTCGTCGCGGCGGCCGGCGCCTACTTCGTCATCCGGGAGCCGGAGGGTGGCCGCAACCGCTCGTCGCTCGACATCCCGGGCGTCATCCTCTCCACCCTCGGCCTGGTCTCGCTCGTCTACGGCTTCACGCGCGCCGAGTCGGACGGCTGGGGCGACACCCTGACCGTCGGCCTGTTCGCCGCGTCCGCCGTGCTGCTCGTGGCCTTCGTGGTCACCGAGTCCAAGGTCAAGACCCCGCTGCTGCCGCTGCGCGTCATCACCGACCGCAACCGCGGAGGCGTCTACCTCTCCCTCGGTCTCGCGATCATCGCGATGTTCGGCACGTTCCTCTTCCTCACCTACTACCTGCAGGTCGTGAAGGGCTTCTCGCCGGTCAAGACCGGCTTCGCCTTTTTGCCCATGATCGCGGGCATGATCACGAGCTCCACCCAGATCGGTACGCGGCTGATGACCCGCGTGCCGGCGCGGCTGCTGATGGGTCCCGGCTTCCTGGTCGCCGCCACCGGCATGTTCCTGCTGGCCCAGCTGGAGCTCGGTTCGTCGTATGCGGCCCTGGTGCTGCCGGCCATGCTGCTGCTCGGCCTCGGCATGGGTACGGCGTTCATGCCGGCCATGGCCCTGGCCACGTACGGAGTCCAGCCGCGGGACGCCGGTGTCGCCTCCGCGATGGTCAACACCTCCCAGCAGGTGGGCGGCGCGATCGGCACAGCCCTGCTGAACACGATCGCGGCCTCGGCGACCACGTCCTACATCAAGGACCACATCGCGACCGCCACCTCCAAGTCGCAGGCGCAGCTGGTCCAGTTGCAGGGTCAGGTGCACGGCTACGCGAACGCGATCTGGTTCGCCGTCGGCATCCTCGTGCTCGCCGCGGTCATCGCCCTGACCTTCGTCAACGCCGGCCGCCCGGGCGCGGCCTCGGTCTCCGGCCAGGGTGCGGGCAAGGGCGCCGAGGACGAGGTGCAGGTTCCGGTGGTCGCCCACTGATCGTGCCCGGCGGGTGTCCGTCCATCGGCAGGTCACGGGAGTGAGCCCGAGGGGCTTCGGCGCCCCGGAGGCGAGCGGGACACCACGGGCGAGGGCAGGGCGCCTCGCCCGAGCACTCCGGGTCCGCCCCGGCACCCGCAACCTCGCGGGGCCGGCGCGGACCTGCGTCCGCGCTGTCCCGCCCGGCGCCTCAGCGCATCCAGGGAAGGTCCGCCCCGGCCTCCTTGGGCTGCAGTCCCTCGGCGATGATCGACATGATCTCGCCGAGGGACTTCTGCTGTTCGGGGGTGAGCCGGTCGAAAAGGGCCTGGCGCACGGCCGCCACGTGTCCGGGTGCGGTGCGCGACAGCACCGCGTACCCCGCGTCGGTGAGGGCCGCGAGCTGTCCGCGCTTGTCGGAGGGACAGTCCTCGCGCCGCACCCAGCCGTGGTTCTCCAGGCGGGCGACGGCGTGCGAGAGCCGGGAGCGCGTGATCTTCGCCCGCCTGGCCAGCTCCGTCATCCGCAGCCGCCCGTGCGGTGCCTCGGCGAGATGGACGAGCAGTCCGTAATACACGTGCGGCATGCCCGCGTCGCGCTGCAGCTGACGGTCGAGATGGTCCTCGAGCAGGGTGACGGCGTGCATGTACGCACGCCAGGTGCGCTGTTGCGCGTCGGTGAGCCAGCGTGTGTCATCAGCGGATGCCGTCGTCATGAGACCACTTTACGAGGCTCCTCCTTGAAGTTTAAACAAGTGAGGGGTACGCTCCCGTTACAACTTGAGTCTTCAAGTAAACGGGGAAGGGAGCGGCGCCATGTCCGCTGTCATCGAGGAGCGCACCGCGCCCGAGCGCATGCCCGCCCTCTACCTGAGCCATGGCGCACCCCCGCTCGCCGACGACCCGGTCTGGCCCGGCCAGCTGGCCGCCTGGTCCGCGGACCTGCCGCGCCCGAAGGCGATCCTCGTGGTCTCCGCCCACTGGGAGGAGGCGCCGCTGGCGCTCGGTGCCGTGGAGACGGTTCCGCTGGTCTACGACTTCTGGGGCTTCCCCGAGCACTACTACCGGGTGACATACGGCGCCCCGGGCGCTCCCGAGCTCGCCGAGGCGGTGCGCAAGCTGCTGCGCGCTCCCGGCACCCCCGTGCAGGACGTACCCGACCGCGGCCTCGACCACGGCGCCTACGTTCCGCTGGTCGAGATGTACCCCGGCGCCGACATCCCGGTCCTGCAGGTCTCCATGCCGACCCTCGACCCGCAAAAGCTCCTGGAGATCGGCCGCAAGCTGGCCCCGTTGCGCGACGAGGGTGTCCTGATCATCGGCTCGGGCTTCTTCACCCACAACCTGGCGGCCCTGCGGCAGGCGGGCGGGGGAGTGCCGGGCTGGTCGGCGGAGTTCGACGACTGGGGGCATCGCGCGCTGGAGGCCGGCGACGTCGACGCGCTGGTCGGCTTCATCCGCAAGTCTCCGGCGGGCCGGCTCGCCCACCCCCGCACGGAGCACTTCGCCCCGCTGTTCGTGGCCCTGGGCGCGGCGGACGCGAGCGGGGAACTCGACGCGCAGAAGTCGGTGATCGACGGGTTCTGGATGGGGCTGGCGAAGAGGTCGGTGCAGTTCGGCTGACCGGCCGCCGGGGCTACAGCTCCTTCTCGTACCAGGCCACGTCCCAGTACCGTCCGAACTTGTACCCCACCTCGCGGTACGTGCCGATGTGGCGGAAGCCGAAGCGTTCGTGCAGTCGTACGGACGCTTCGTTGGGTTGGGCCACACCCGCGTACGCCCGGTGGAGGTTTTCCCCGGTGAGAGACGCGAAGAGGGCGCTGTAGAGCCGAGTGCCGACGCCGCGGCCCGTGGCCCGCGGGGCGAGGTAGACCGTCACCTCCACCGAGGTCGCCTACGCCGGCTTGGGGCGGAAGGCGCTGGATGCGGCGTACCCGAGAATCCCCTGTGTGTCGGGATCCACGGCAACCATGAGCCGGTGCGGCCCGTCTTCAGGGTGGGAGAGCAGCCAAGGACGCCGCTCCTTCGGGGTGAAGGCCGCGGTGTCGAAGGTGATGGGCGTCTCGCGCACATAGTGGTTGTAGAGGTCGGTGAGGGCCCCGAGGTCACTCTCGACTCCCGGCCTGACCTGCACCTCTCTAGGTTCCGGCAGCATCCGGCCTCCCTCGTGGCGGGACAGGGTACTGCATGATCAGAAAAATTGAGGTGCCGGTTGGGAATTCTGTCCTGATTCCAGTCGTTGTTTCCATCGGATGCAGGGCACCCGGAAGGGTGTCCGAAGCGTCACTGGACCATTCGCCAGCCCACCATCGCAAGGGAGCACGCATGGCAACCCGTGCCGTCGCCCGTCGCAAGTCCGCCGAGAGCGAGACCGCCGACGCGGCAAACAGTGTTCGCGCCCATGGCGGCGAGATCGCCGATCGCGACCTGGTCGGCATGTACCTCGATGAGATCGCGCGTACGCCGCTGCTCGACGCCGCCCGGGAGGTCGAGCTGTCCCAGATCATCGAGGCGGGTGTGTTCGCGCGCCAGATCCTCGACGGGGAGGAGGAGGCGAGGGCCGACGCCACCCGTGAGGAACTCGAGGCCCTGGTCGCCGAGGGCGAGCGGGCCAAGGACATCTTCATCCGCTCGAACCTCCGGCTCGTCGTCGCCGTGGCGCGACGCTATCCGCGCAGCGGTCTCCCGCTGCTCGACCTGATCCAGGAAGGCAACGCGGGCCTGGTGCGCGCAGTCGAGAAGTTCGACTACCGCAAGGGCTTCAAGTTCTCGACCTACGCGACCTGGTGGATCCGTCAGGCGATCACCCGGTCCATCGCGGACCAGTCCCGGACCATCCGGCTGCCCGTGCACCTGGTCGAGGAACTGGGCCGGATCCGCCGTGTCCAGCGGGAGTTCAACCGTGAGCACGGGCGGGACCCCGAGCCGGGCGAGATCGCGGCCGAGCTGGACTCCACGCCGGACCGCATCAGCGACGTCCTCGACTGGGCCCGTGACCCGGTCTCACTGAACATGTCGGTGGACGACGAGGGCGAGACCCAGTTCGGCGACCTGCTGGAGGACACGTCCGCGGTGTCCCCGGAGCAGTCGGTGCTCACGCTGCTGCGCAGCGAGGAACTGGACGACCTCATCGGACGACTCGACGAGCGGACGGCGTCCATCATCAAGATGCGGTACGGCATCGAGGACGGCCGGGAGCGCACCCTGACGGAGGTCGGCAAGGAGCACGGTCTGACGCGCGAGCGCATCCGGCAGATCGAGAAGCACGCGCTGCTCGAGCTGAAGAAGATGGCACGGCAGACGGGCTTCGACGCGGCGGCCTGACGGCTTCCGCCCGGGCGGAAGCCGTCAGGCCGCCCGCCGCGTCGCACGGAGTTGGCGCGTTCCATCGCTTCAACTCGCCGGGTCCGGGGCACAAGACCTCCAGGTCCCGCAGGGTACGGGCCGGACGCACCGTTCGCGTCCCCGAGAGCCGAGTCCCGACGCACTTCCCCCCGGTGCCGGGACTCTCCCCGAGCCGGGCTTCGGCGCCACTCCCCCCTGGCGCCGGGGCCCGGCTCTTTTCCTGCCCCGTCGCGGGCAGGACAGATCGACGGGCCGCCCCGGACCTGAACCCCGGGGCGGCCTCGAATGGCAGATTGTGCCACAGCGGCATAACCTGCCGTCGTGACCGGTACCAGGCGTATGACCGGGGCTTCGTCCGGCCGTACGACGCAAGAACCCGAGGGCATGTCACTCACCGAGCGGCGCAAGGCGGCGACCCGGATGGAGATCGCCCGGGCCGCCGCGGGGCTCTTCATGGCGAACGGCCTGCGGGCCACCCGTGCCGAGGACATCGCCCGTTCCGCCGGGGTCGCACCGCGCACCTTCTACCGCTACTTCGCGACCAAGGAGGAGGCGCTCGCCCCGCTGTTCTCGGCGGGCGCGCACCAGTGGTCGCAGGCCGTCCGTGATGCCCCCGTGGGCCTCTCCGTCGCCGAGGCCCTGCACCATGCGGCGGTCCACACCCTGACCCCCGGCGCAGGCGTCTCCGCGAGGTCCCTGGAGTGCGTTCGCGCCCTGCTGCGCCTCACCGGCACCAACCCCGCGCTCACCAAGGTGTGGGCCGAGATCTGTCAGGCCGGGGAACGGGAGTTGGCGGAGGTGCTGGCGGTGCGGACGCAGGGTGGTGACCAGGCGTCAGTGAACGTCACCCCCGCTCTCCGTTTCGCCGCCGCTCTCGCCAGTGCCTCCGTGCGCGTGGCGGTGGAGAGCTGGGCCGCGGGCGATGAACCGGCCGTCGGACCGAGCGGTCCGGCCTGCCTCGCCGTCCGGAACCTGGAAGCCCTGCGGGACTTCGTGTGGGAGATCGGCTGAGCCCTGCCTCTCAGTCCTGCCGCGCCTGCGCCGCCCGACTCAGAAGATCCCCCAAGTCCCGTATGCGTGTGACCAGTTCGTCAGGGCGGTGCACCGTGAACTCGCAGCCGATCATGGCGAGCCGCACCGCGAGCCACTCCATGGAGTCGGTTGTCGCGCCGTGCAGCCGGCAGCTGTCCTCGTCGAGCGGCTCGGGTGCGTCGAACCAGTGGGGCAGGCGCGCGGCGACCACGTTCGCCGGCGCGGCGAACGTCGCCTCGAACTCGTACGTCTCCTGCCGCCGGTACACCGACTGCCGCAGATACTCCGCCGCGCTCCCCGCCGGCAGTTCCCGCGGTGCGAACCGGGCGCCCGTCGCCAACGGCTCGGCGACCCGGTCGACCCGGAATGTGCGCCAGTCGTCGCGCTCGAGGTCGTAGGCGACGAGGTACCAGCGGCGCCCCGTCGAGACCAGCCGGTATGGCTCGGTCAGGCGCCGTGACCGGGTTCCGTCCCCGGAGCGGTAGGCGAACCGCAGCCGCTCGCGGCCCGCGATCGTCGAGGCCATCACGGTCAGTGTCTCGGGCGCGATGCTCGCCCCGTCACCACTGGTCAGATGAGTGGTGGCGGCCTGGAACGTGGCGACGCGATGGCGCAGCCGGGCCGGCAGGACCTGTTCCAGCTTGGCCAAGGCCCGCACGGACGCCTCGTCGACGCCCTCGACCGCGTGCGCGGCGCCGGCGCGCAGCCCGACCGCGATCGCCACCGCCTCCTCGTCGTCGAGCAGGAGCGGCGGCATGGCCTTCCCGGCGACCAGTCGGTATCCGCCGTCGGCGCCCTTGGTGGCCTGGACCGGGTAGCCCAGCTCGCGCAGCCGGTCGATGTCCCGGCGGACCGTGCGCCGGGAGACCCCGAGCCGCTCGGCGAGCTCACCGCCGGGCCACTCGCGCGGGGTCTGGAGCAGGGAGAGCAGCTGCAGGAGCCGGGCGGGAGTGTCGGTCGTCATGAATCCGATGATGCCCGATGACTAGGACATGATCTGACCTAATAGGGCCCTACCTTCGGACCATGACCTCCACCGAGAGCACACTCAGCAGCACCGCGGCCGGCCGCGGCGCGGGCGATCGCAGGCGTTGGTTTGCGCTCGCCATCGTGATGACCGCGGCCTTCATGGACCTGGTCGACGTCACGATCGTCAACATCGCGATCCCGTCGATCCAGCGGGACGCGGGCGCATCCTTCAGCCAGATCCAGTGGATCACCGCGGGGTACGCGCTCGCCTTCGCCGCCGGGCTCATCACCGGCGGGCGGCTGGGTGACATCCACGGGCGCAAGCGCCTCTTCCTGATTGGCATAGGCGGCTTCACCCTAGCCTCGGCGCTGTGCGGGTTCGCGGTGAACCCGGAGATGCTCGTCGCGTCGCGGATCCTCCAGGGCGCGATGGCCGCGCTGATGGTGCCGCAGGTGCTGTCGATCGTGCACGCCACCTTCCCGGCACACGAGCGGGGCAAGGTCTTCGGCCTGTTCGGCGCGATCGTCGGCCTCGGGGCCGTCTCCGGACCGCTCCTCGGTGCGCTGCTGACCGAGTGGAACCTCTTCGGGCTCGAGTGGCGGCCCATCTTCCTGATCAACCTGCCGGTCGGCGTCGGCGCCTTCCTGCTGGGCCGTCCCTTCATCACGGAGTCCAGGGCCCCGCGTGCCCTGCGCCTCGACCTCGTCGGCGTCGCCCTGGTCACGCTGGGCCTGCTGATGCTGCTCTACCCGCTCACGCGCGGCCGGGAACTGGGCTGGCCGCTGTGGGGGTACGCGTCGATGGCGGGCGCGCTCGTCGTCTTCGCGACGCTCGTGGCGTACGAGAGGCGGAAGACCCGGCTGGACGGGTCTCCGCTCGTCGAGCTCTCCCTCTTCCGCGTGAAGAGCTTCGCGGCGGGCATCGCGGTGCAGACGGTCTTCGGGGTCGGCCTCGGGATCTTCTTCCTGGTCTGGACGCTGTACATGCAGGTCGGGCTGGGCTGGAGTGCACTGCGGGCCGGTCTGACGGGTGTGCCGTTCTCGCTCGCGGTCTCCACGGCTGCCGGGATGTCCGTGCAGAAACTGGTCCCGCGCTTCGGCCGCAAGGTGCTGCAGGCCGGGGCGCTGGTGATGGGGGCGGGCGTGCTCCTCTACATCTGGGAGTCCGACCGGTACGGCCTCGCCATAGCCTCCTGGCAGATGGCGCTGCCGCTGGTGGTCATGGGCGTCGGCATGGGGCTCATCGTCGCCCCGCTGACGGACGCGGTCCTGTCCGAGGTGCCGCGGGAGCACTCGGGTTCGGCCTCCGGCTTGATCAACACGGTGCAGCAGATGGGCAACGCGCTGGGTCTCGGCCTGGTGTCGGTGGTCTTCTTCGGCGAGATCGGCGACCGGCTGACTCCGACGCAGGTCGGCCCCGCCTTCGCGCACGCCTTCCAGTACGCGCTGGGCTGGGTCGCGGCCGTGCTGGCGGTGATCTTCCTGCTGATGTTCGCCCTGCCGAGGCGGCCGGCGCAGCACATGGAGGGGGCGGAGGCGGACACGGAGAAGGAGCCGGCCGGGGAGCCGGAGCCGGTGCTCGTTCCCTGAGCGGTGGTCGTCTTTGGAGCGGTGGTCGATGGCGCCCGGCGGGTCGCGTTCTGCGCGAGTCCGCCGGGCCCCGCCGCGTGGGGGCGCCCGCAGGAAATCCCGGCCCTCCGGGGCTGAGGCCCGTTTGTGTCCGAGTTGCTGCCCGAACCCGTTTACTTTTCGGCAATCCAGACGTAGCCTCCGGAGGAAACCACACGTTCGGGCATAAGTCGGAGGTGAACGGGCATGTACGCACCGGAGCGGCAGCAGGAGATTCTCCGGCTCGCCCGTGACGGCGGGCGGGTGGACGTGGTGTCGCTGGCCGAGGAGTTCCAGGTCACGGCCGAAACGATCCGCCGCGATCTGAAGGCTCTGGACCGGGCCGGCCTCGTGCGCCGGGTGCACGGCGGTGCCATACCCGTCGGACGCCTGGACTTCGAGCCGGACCTCGCGGAACGGGAGTCCACCGCGGCCGACGAGAAGGACCGGATCGCGAAGGCGGCCGTCGCGGAGCTGCCGGGCGAGGGCACGATGATCCTCGACGCCGGCTCGACCGTCGCCCGGCTGGCCGGTGCCATCCCCCTGGACACGACGCTGACCGTGGTCACGCACAGCCTGCCCACCGCGGCCCGCCTCGCGGATCACCCCGGCATCCAGCTCCATCTGGTCGGGGGACGCGTACGGCACCGTACGCGCGCCGCCGTGGACGCCTGGGCGCTGCGCGCGTACGGCGAGATCCGGGCCGACGTCGTGTTCATCGCGGCCAACGGCTTCTCCGCCGACCACGGACTGACCACGCCCGACCTCGCCGAGGCCGCCGTCAAGCGCGCCGCGATCCGCGCCGCACGCCGCGTGGTGCTGCTCGCCGACTCCTCCAAGCACGGCCAGGAGCACTTCGCCCGCTTCGGAGAGCTCGGCGACGTGGATCTGCTCATCACCGACAGCGGGCTGAGCCTCGAGGAGGCCACGGCGATCGAGCGCGGCGGCACGGAAGTAGTGCGCGCATGATTCTCACCGTCACCCCGAACCCGTCCCTCGACCGCACCTACGAGGTCCCGTCCCTCGATCGCGGTGAGGTCATCCGGGCCACCGGCGAACGTATGGACCCGGGCGGCAAGGGCGTGAACGTCTCGCGCGCGGTCGCGGCCGCCGGACGGCGCACGGTCGCCGTCCTGCCCCTCGGAGGCGCGCCGGGCGCGCTCGTCGCCGACCTGCTGTACGCGCAGGGCATCGAGGCCGCGCCCGTACCGGTGGCCGGGGCCACCCGCTCCAACATCTCGGTCGCCGAGCCCGACGGCACCCTCACCAAGATCAACGCGCCTGGTCCCGAACTCTCCGCCGCCGAGGCCGAGCTTCTTCTGGAGACGGTCCGCGAGCAGTACCGCGCGGCCGAGACCACCTGGATCACCTGCTGCGGCAGTCTCCCGCGCGGGCTGGCCCCCTCCTGGTACGCGGACCTGGTGGCCCGCGCCCATGCCGCGGGCGCCCGGATCGCGCTCGACACCTCGGGGCCCGCCCTGCTGGAGGCGTTGCGGGAGTGCCCCGACGTGGTGAAGCCGAACGCCGAGGAGCTCGCCGAGGCCGTCGGGCGCCCCCTGGCCACGGTGGGCGACGCGGTGAAGGCGGCCGAGGAACTGCGCGAGCTGGGCGCAGGCGCCGTGCTCGCGAGCCTCGGTGCGGACGGCCAGCTGCTCGTGTCCGCCGACGGCGTCTGGTTCGGCACCGCGCGCGTCGACGTCGTACGCAGCAACGTCGGCGCAGGCGACTCCTCCCTCGCCGGCTTTCTGATCGCCGGCGGCAGCGGCCCGAAGGCCCTGGCCTCCGCCGTCGCCCACGGGGCCGCGGCGGTTCAGCTGCCCGGCAGTGTGATGCCGACCCCGGCCGACCTTGACCCCTCCGCCGTGACGGTCACGCCGGAGGTACCCGTGGACCGCGTTCTGACGGAGCCCGTCTCATGAGCGCCTGTCTCACACCCCCTGAGCCGCGGGGGGACCCGACCACTCCCACCGCCACGGGGAGACGGGGTTCCCCGGGCCGCCCGGGCGTCCCCTTTCCCGCCGTACCACCTCACTGCATTCCCGTCCCCACCACCGCCCATGAGACTCCCCGGGCGATACGCGTGCGAAGGAGCCCGCGATGAGCGAGATGATCAACGAGGACCTGGTCGACCTCGACCTGTCCGCCGACACCAAGGAGGCGGCGGCACGCGCCCTCGCCGAGCGGATGGTGGCCGAGGGCCGGGTGACGGACCTGGACGGCTTCCTCGCCGACGTCGCGGCGCGCGAGGCACAGATGCCGACCGGGCTCGACGGCGGCATCGGGATCCCGCACTGCCGCAGCGAGTACGTCACCGAGCCGACGCTCGCCTTCGGGCGCAGCACGCAAGGCATCGACTTCGGTGCTCCGGACGGTCCGGCCGACCTGATCTTCCTGATCGCCGCTCCGGCGGGCGCGGACGACGCACACCTGACGATCCTGTCCTCCCTCGCCCGCCAGCTCATGAACGCCGAGTTCACGTCCGCGCTGCGGGCGGTGGACGACGCCGCGGCCGCGGCCGCGCTCATCCGTGGGGACGAGGCGGCCGCGGCCGGGGCTGCGACGGCCGGCTCCGAGGACGCCGCAGCGGCCCCGGCCGGATCGTCGGCCTCCTCCGGCGCTGCGGTGGACGGCACGGCCTCGGTGTCGGGTGCCGGCGTGGAGGGCGAGACCGCCGCGCAGCCCGGTGCCGCCGCCCGCCCGTTCCGCATCGTCGCCGTCACCTCCTGCCCCACCGGCATCGCGCACACCTACATGGCCGCCGAGTCGCTGGAGAACGCGGGCCGTGATGCGGGCGTCGAGGTCGTCGTCGAGACACAGGGCTCGGCCGGGTTCACCCGGCTCGACCCGGCCGTGATCGAGGCGGCGGACGGCGTGATCTTCGCCCACGACGTCCCCGTGCGGGACAAGGACCGCTTCGCCGGCAAGCCGACCGTCGACGTCGGGGTGAAGGCGGGCATCAACCGCCCCGCCGAGCTCATCGCCGACGTGCGTGGCAAAGCCGCGCGCGGCGAGGTGACCGCGGCGACCGCTCCGGGGACGCCGGTCGAGCGCTCCGGTGACCCCGGCGAGGGCTACGGCACCAGGCTGCGCAAGTGGCTGATGTCCGGCGTGAGTTACATGGTTCCGTTCGTCGCCGCGGGCGGTCTGCTCATCGCCCTCGGCTTCGCGATCGGCGGCTACAGGATCAACAAGGCGCCTTCGGTCATGGACCACTTCGTGTGGACGCAGGCGGACAGCTGGGGCGCCCTGTTGTTCCAGATCGGCGGCGTGGCCTTCAGCTTCCTCATCCCGGTCCTGGCCGGGTACATCGCCTACGGCATGGCGGACCGGCCGGGTCTCGTGCCCGGCTTCGTCGGCGGCTCGATCTCCCTCACCATCAACGCGGGCTTCCTCGGCGGCCTGGTGGCCGGTCTGCTCGCCGGCGGTGTGGTGATGGCGATCCAGAGGATCCACATCCCCCAGGCGCTGCGCGGCATCATGCCGGTGGTGGTGATCCCGCTGATCTCCTCGGCGGTCGTCGGGTTCCTGATGTTCGTGGTCGTCGGCAAGCCCATCGCCTCCGCGCAGAAGGGCATGACCGACTGGCTGAACGGCCTCTCCGGCGCCAACGCCATCCTGCTCGGCGTGCTCCTCGGCCTGATGATGTGCTTCGACCTCGGCGGCCCCGTCAACAAGGTCGCCTACACCTTCGCGACGGCCGGTATCGCCGTCTCCGACCCGAGCGACTCGGCGATGAAGATCATGGCCGCGGTGATGGCCGCAGGTATGGTCCCGCCGCTGGCGATGGCGCTGGCCACGACCGTGCGCGGCAGGCTGTTCACGCAGACCGAGCGTGAGAACGGCAAGGCCGCCTGGGTGCTGGGCGCCTCCTTCATCTCCGAGGGCGCGATCCCGTTCGCGGCGGCCGATCCGCTGCGCGTGATCCCCTCGTCGATGATCGGCGGTGCGGTCACCGGAGCCCTGTCGATGTCCTTCGGTGCCACTCTGCGCGCCCCGCACGGCGGCATCTTCGTGGTCCCGCTGATCGGCAACCCGCTCCTCTATCTCGTCGCCATCGCCGCCGGTGTGTGCGTGACCACGGCCCTGGTGGTGGTCCTGAAGGGAATGCGCCGGCAGAGCCCCGAGGGTGCGGCGAAGGAGGCCCCGGGAGTGGCGACAGCGGCCCGCGACGAATCCCGGCAGCCGGTCGCCGCCTGACGAGCGGCAACACCCATCAGACGTCGTCCGCAACCCCCTTGACGGTGTTGCGGCCGACGTGCGACAGGCGGGAGGCGCGTCGCGCCCCGCGCGGGAGGTGTGTCGCGCCCCGTGCGTGGCCGAGGCCGGTTCCAAGGGGCCCATTGCGGCCCATCTGAACCCTTCGGGGCACTCGTCGTATCTGCGATATGCGTCACGGTCCGGCGCCAAAAGCCCGGATCGTGGTGTCTACTTGGGGCATGCCTGCGGACGCGTCGACCTTCCAGCTGTTGGGTGTGCCCCTCCTCGCCCTGGCGAGCGCCATCTGGATCGTCTGCGCGGGTCGCATTCTGCGTCGCCGTCGCTTCGAGGAGGCCGCACGGCGTTACCGCAACCGGCTCGGGTCCCTTCCGGACCAGCGGAAGGGGGGTCCGGCCCTGGAGTCCGTCGAACTCACCCCGGCCGAACGCGACGCCTTCGCGGGCCTGATGCGGCAGTTCGACGAGGGCCGCTCCTAGACCGCGCGCCGCAGACGCCGTCCTGGGGCTGGGGTCAGCCGAGCGCCGCCGCGCGTCGCTCCATCGCCTCTCTCGCCGCCTCCTCGGACGCGTACACCTCGCACATGTGCCGGCCGTCCGGTGTCGCCGTGTGCTCGACCTCCCACAGGGACACCTCGCGGCCGTCACGCAGCAGGAACGCGTGTTCGTAGAGCGCGTAGGACAGCCCCGCCTGGCGGCCGGCCCGGAACGGGCGGCCGAAGGCCTGTGTGATCTCGTGGGCCAGCGCGGAGCGCAGCAGTAACGCCGCGAGATCCGAGTCCGGCGGGTCCGGGTTCTCCGCCCGGCGCAGCAGCCGCCGCGCGTGGTCCGCCGAGTCGTCCGGTACGTAGGCGTGACGGAGCTCGGAAACGGGTGGCGACTGCACCAGTACGGGCAGCTCGAAATCGGGGGTGTCCGGCGGCAGCGGAAGCCGGGACGTGGCCGCGCGCAGCTCCTCTTCGTCCACGTACACCTCGTGCTCCAGGTGACCGTCCGGCCCGGTGTTGTGCACGAGCTCCGACAGGGTGACCGCCGAACCGTCTGCGAGCAGCCATGTGTGCCGGTACGTCTCGCGGTGCAGCCCCGCGCTGTGGTGCGCGGAGTGCAGAGAACTGTCGTACGCCAGCGCGCAGTCGAGCCGTCCTATCGTCTCGTCGGGCAGGTCGAAGGAGTTCAGGGCGCGGCCGAGGAGTCGCGCGAGGTGCTCCTCCGGAGACTCGGGCGACTCGGCTGGCTCGTACGCCGCCGTCTCGTACGGAACGCTCAAGGTTTCTCCCGGCGTCGCTGCATGTCACCTTGTGGGTGCATACCGTAGCCCCTCGGTCGGACATCATGTCCGGGAACCGAGAAAACGTACGGTGGGAAAACGGACGGGCCGCGCGGTGCGTTCCCGCGCGGTCCGATGTATCGTCATGCGCCCCCGGTCAGGCGGCACTTTCCGCACTCCAGGCGCTCCACGGCATGTTCCAGCCGTTGAGCCCGTTGTCCGGCGCGACCGTCCGGTCGGGGGAGTTCGTGACGATCACGACGTCCCCGACGAGTGAGTTGTCGTAGAACCACTTGGCGATCGTGTCCCCCCGCGCGCCCCGCACGTCCGGCATTCCGACACAGCCGTGACTGGTGCCCTCGCGGCCGAAGGGCGGGTTGGCCTTGTTGTACCAGTAGTTGCCGTGGATGAACGTCCCCGAGGTGGTCAGCCGCATCGCGTGCGGGACATCCGGTATGTCGTACTCGCCGCCCAGGGCGACCGTCTGGCTGTTCATACGGGTCTGGACGAACTTCTCGGAGATCACCATCTGCCCGTTGTACGTGGTGTGCTGCGGGCTGCCCGACGAGATCGGGACCGTCCTGAGGGTCCTGCCGTCCCGCACGACCGTCATCGTCTGGGTGCGGACGTCGACCGTGGAGACCTGTGAGCGGCCGACGGTGAAGGACACGGTCTTCTTCTGCACTCCGTAGACGCCGTTCGCGCCCTCGACCCCGTCGAGGTCGAGCTTCATCGTGACCTTGGAACCGGCCTTCCAGTAGTCCTCGGGCCGGAAGTCCAGGCGCTGCGCCCCGAACCAGTGCCCGACGACCTGCTGCCCGCTGCTGGAGGTCACCGTGATGTGGGACTGCACGGTCTTCCTGTCGCTGATCGCCTTGTCGAAGGTGAAGGAGAGCGGCATCCCGACGCCGACCGTCGTCCCGTTGTCGGGCGTGTACGTCCCGATGAAGCTGTTGGCCGATGTGACCGTGGTGAAGATCGAGTTGGCGGCCGCCACGCGGTTGCCCGCATCCTTGGCGGTGGCCGAGATCTCGTACTTGGCCCCGCGCTCCAGCTGCTGCTTCGGCTTCCAGGACGTTCCGTCCGCGGACGTCTCCCCGGGCACGACTGTGCCCGTCTCCGCCACCGTCATCTTCACCTCGGTCAGCCTTCCGTCGCTGACCTTCACCCCGGTCGTGTTGATCGAGGCGCCGGTCGAACCGTCCTTCGCGGAGATGACGATCGTGGCGGTCGAGGTCTTGGCGGAGTCCTGTGAGCCGGCTCCGTCCTTGTTGTCGGCATTGGCGTTGCCGCCGCAGGCAGTGAGGGCGAGGGCGCCGGCCATCAGGGCGGCACAGGCCGCCAGTACGCGCCGCGCTCGCAGGTCCGGCGTTGCCACGGGCTTCTCCAGATTCGTCGTGGTGTGGGGGTTCCGCTCGAGTACGTGGAGAAAGAGCGAATGCCACGGCCACGGGTTCCCGGTCGTCGCGGTCCACGCCATCACGTGACAGAACCGGGACAATCGCCCGTCCCGGCGACTAGTGGTCGCCGTACAACTCCTCGTACGAGGGCCACACTCCGCCCGGTCCTTCCACCGACTCGGCGGCGCGCACGGCCCGTACGATCGCGCGTGTCACGAGGTCCGCGCCCGCCGCGAGCACCTCGTTGAGCGCAAGGGGGCTTGTGGAGTCGAGCGGACGCGCGCCGGTCGCCAGCGCGAACACCGTGTCCCCGTCGTTGAGCAGGTGCACCGGCCGTACGGCCCGCGCGATACCGTCGTGCGCCACACCGGCGAGCTTCTGTGCCTGGGCCTTGGTGAGTTCGGCGTCGGTCGCCACGACGGCGATGGTGGTGTTGAGCGGGGGCTGGGGTCTGTGCGCGGCGAGCTCGGCGAGCCGCCGCTGTGCCGCGTCGTGCACCTCTGGTGCGGGACGGTCGACCCGGCCCTGGAACAACTCCCCGTACAGGGCACCCGTTTCCGGGTCGACCGCCGAACCCACCGCGTTGCACACCACCAGAGCGCCCACCGTGATCCCCGAGTCGAGCACGGTGCTCGCGGTGCCGACGCCACCCTTGACCGGCCCGATCGTCGCTCCCGTGCCCGCCCCCACGCAGCCTTCCGCCACCGGCGCGCCCGGCTCGCTCGCAGCGGCCGCCTCCACGGCGTCCCGGCCGACGGCCGCGTCGGGCCGGGCCCTGAAGTCGCCGCCGCGTCCCAGGTCGAAGACGCAGGCGGCGGGCACGACCGGCACCACGTGCGTCGGTTGTGGACCGACTCGCACACCACGCCCGCGCTCCTCCAGCCAGGCCATCACGCCCGACGCCGAGTCGAGCCCGTATGCGCTGCCGCCGGTGAGCACGACCGCTTCGACCTTCTGTACCAGGTTGCGGGGATCGAGCGCGTCGGTCTCCTTGGTGCCGGGCCCGCCGCCCCGCACGTCCACGGCCGCCACTGCCCCGCCCTCCGGGGCGAGGACGACCGTGGTGCCGGTGAGCCAGCCGTCGCCCGTCCGTGTGGCGTGTCCCACACGCAGATTCATGACATCTGTCAACGCGTCAACTGTCATGGCCCCATGATCCTTCGTCTCCCGTCGGTCACCACCACCCGGGTGAGGGCCACGCGACCGGTGTCGCCCCTGCGGTCACCGGCGGACGCAGGGGCGCGCGGATCCTGCGACGCCCGCCCCGGACGCCCTGGACGTACGCTGGTGGCATGAGCACCACCCCCGCCCGCGATCCACGGGACCCGAAGTCCGACCCCAAGGACGCCCTCGTCTTCGACGACCCGCTGAGCCGGCAGTCCTCGGACGACACGGACCAGGGGTGGGGCGAGCGACCCGAGTCGAGCGGGGACAGCGCCGCCGACCTGGCGCGCTTCCTCGACGAGAAGCCGCCCCACCATCTGTGAGCGGCCGCCGCGCGGTGCCGCCCCGCCGCCTGTGAGCTACGACTCGCTGCGGCTGGGGCCGCGCTGTGCGACCAGCGTGTCGCGTATGTCCTTGAGCACCTCCAGCTCGGTCACGTCCACCATCTCGCCCTGGGTGCCTTGTCTGACCTTGCGGCGGGCCTCCTGGCGGGCCAGGTACTTGGCCATGGGCAGGACCATCAGGAAGTAGACGACGGCGGCGGTGATCACGAAGTTGAGCGTCGCGCCGAGGACCGAGCCCCACAGGATGCGCACGCCCGTCGCGGTGTCGCCGGTGCCCGTGCAGGGTCCCCGGAGGCAGGAGTTGTAGCTGTCCAGGCTCTTGGTGCCGAGCGCACCCACGACCGGGTTGATGACCCCCTTCACCACGGAGTTGACGATGTTGGTGAAGGCGGCGCCGATGACCACCGCGACCGCCAGATCGACGACGTTTCCCCGCATCAGGAAGGCCTTGAAGCCCTGCCAGACTTCCGGCACCTTCTTCTCGCTCACCAGTGAGCTCCTCTTCGACTGCACAGACTGCGGAACGAACAGCTCCGCAACCTACGGCACGGTGTCCCGTACCTGTCCAGCCCAGGCCAGGGAAGCCGCAATCCGGGCCCGGTGACGGGTCCGTCGGCCCGCTCAGCCAAGCGTCACCGCCAGCCGTGAGGTGGCGCCGGCACCGGCCAGCAGCGCCGCCGTGGTCCGCGGCACGGAGAGCACGACCAGCGCGCCGTTCTCGGTGGGGTCGACGTCCGGCACCCGCGTGACGAGGGCGCCTGCCGCCACGACCTTGGCGCCGCCGCCGCCGCTGTCGGCGGCGATCACGTCGACCTTGGCGCCGGGCCGCAGCAGTCGCACCGTGGCCCCGTCCGCGATCCGCACCGGCGCCGTCACCATCTCGACCGCGACCCGCTCCCGCGAGGGCTCGGGCGCCGCCCGCGGGTGCGCGGCGGCGTCCGTGTGCCCTCGTGCGTCCTCGGAGCCGCCCGGCCCGGCCGCCACGAACGTGGCCGCCGTGACCGCCAGGCCCATGGCCACGGCCCTGCTCCGGTGCCGCACGAGGCGCCGCAACCCGTGGCACCCGCTGCGCACGCGGACGGGAGCGAAGTGCGGCACCGAGCACGTCGCAGGTGTGTCCGCGCGGCCCGGGAGGCCCACCCCCGCCGGGCGCGGCAGGGCATCGGCATACGGCGGGACCACGGGAGCGTCGCCGCACGACAGGTGACCGAAGGCCTCCCCGCGCGTCCGCCGAACCAGGTCTTCCCCGTACGGAGGACCCAGGAGGGCCTCACCGTACGGCGAGGGTGTGGACCCGTCCGGCGGAGGTGTGGACGCGTCCGACGGCGTGCGTTTCATGGAGCCGTGCGCGCCGAAGCGCGGCACCGAAGCGGCCATGTACGAGGGACGTGGGGAGGGCGAGAACCGGGCCATGCTGATCACCACCTGCATCGCGAGATCGGGACGCGATCAACGATGGGGCCTCGCGGCGAAGTCCGCGGACGCCCGTGCACTACCGGCCGGTTGTGGACAACTCGCTCACTCGAACGAGATGTTCCGGGAGCCTCCGTCCCCGCCCCCCTCCACCGCCCCGGTCACGGCAGCTCGAACCCCGGATCCATCCCGCCCAGCGCCGCCTTGCACAGGCAGTCCCGCTTCTCGTTCGCCGGCAGTGCGGCCACCGCGTCGAACAGCACGCCCCGCAGCCGGTCCACATTCCCCGCGAAGACCCTCAGCACCTCGTCGTGCGAGACGCCCTCCCCGGTCTCGGCGCCCGCGTCCAGATCCGTGACGAGGGTCAACGAGGTGTAGCAGAGCTCCAGTTCGCGGGCGAGCGCCGCCTCGGGATGACCCGTCATGCCCACCACCGACCAGCCCTGCGCCCGGTGCCACAACGATTCGGCGCGGGTGGAGAAGCGCGGGCCCTCGATCACCACCAGCGTGCCGCCGTCCACCGGCTCCCAGTCCCGTCCGCGTGCCGCACGCAGCGCGGCCGCACGGCCGACGGGGCAGTACGGGTCGGCGAGGGACACGTGCACCACGTTCGGCACAGTGCCGTCGGGCAGGGGGAGTCCGTCGAAGTACGTCTGCGTACGCGCCTTCGTACGGTCCACCAGCTGGTCCGGGACGAGCAGGGTCCCGGGGCCGAGCTCGGGCTGCAGCCCGCCCACCGCGCACGGCCCGAGGACCTGCCGTACGCCGAGGGAGCGAAGGGCCCAGAGGTTGGCGCGGTAGTTGATGCGGTGGGGCGGCAGATGGTGGCCGCGGCCGTGGCGGGGGAGGAAGGCGACCCGTCGGCCGGCGATCTCGCCGAGGAAGAGGGAGTCGCTGGGTGCCCCATAGGGGGTGTCGACACGGATCTCGGTCACGTCGTCGAGGAAGGAGTAGAAACCCGAGCCGCCGATGACACCTATCTCTGCGTTCTCCATGACGAGCACAGTAGCTGGCCGGGGAGAGGCCCTGGCCCCGCCGTCGCGTGACGGCCGGGCCGGGTCGGCCGACCCTATGCGGCGGAGCTGGAGCTGGAGGAGGTGCTGCTCGTCGACGACGAGCCGGAGTCCGACGAGGAAGAGGAGCCGGACGACGAGGTGGAACTCGACGACTTCGACGACGCCGGGCTGCTGCTCGAGGAGGAGCCGCGGCTGTCGTTGCGGTAGAAGCCGGAGCCCTTGAAGACGATGCCGACGGCCGAGAACACCTTCTTCAGGCGGCCACCGCAGTTGGGGCACTCGGTCAGGGCGTCGTCGGTGAACTTCTGCACCGCCTCGAGGCCCTCGCCGCACTCGGTGCACTGGTACTGGTAGGTCGGCACTTGTCTTCCTCCTGGCACTCTTACTCAGTGAGTGCTAACGACGATCTATAGTGACGTATTCCTTGGGATCAGTCCACCGAGAGCGGCACGCGGTGACCGACGCCACGTGCCACGGTGCGGCCGCCCGGGCCCGCCGTCAGCCGTGACCGCAGGGACAACAGCGTCGCCAGTGCCAGCACCGTCCCGGCCATCGGGACCAGGAAACCGGCGCCGTCCCACAGGCGGTCCTCCAATTGTCCCGCAACCGTGACCGCGGCCGCCTGGCCGAGCGCGACCGCGCCGGTGAGCCAGGTGAAGGCCTCGGTGCGCGCCGCGGCCGGGACCAGCCCCTCGACCAGTGTGTAGCCGGTGATCAGGGACGGCGCGATGCTCATACCCACCAGGAGGCCGAGGCCGGCGAGGACCACCACCGAGTGCGCGGTCCACAGACCGGAGGCGGCCAGCGCGAGGGCCGTGTAGCCGATGACCAGGCGGCGCTGCGGGGCGGCCTTCCAGGCGATGGCGCCGCACACGATGCCGGAGAGCATGTTGCCCGCAGCGAAGATCCCGTACAGGATGCCGTTCAGGCCGGGCTCGCCGATCGACTCGCTGAACGCGGCGAGCGAGACCTGCATGCCGCCGAAGACGGAGCCGATGCCCAGGAAGGCCGCGATCAGCACCCGCACACCCGGGACGCGCAGCGCGGAAACCTGGTCCACCCGAGCGTGTGTCACGGCGGCGACGGGCGGCTGGGTGCCCTTCTGCGCCGCGAACAGCATGCCGCCGACCAGTGTCAGCGTCGCCTCGGCGAGCAGGCCCGCGGCCGGGGCGACCGCCGTGCACAGCGCCGTCGCCAGCAGCGGGCCGAGCACGAAGGTCAGCTCGTCGGTGACGGACTCGAAGGCCGCGGCCGTCGTCATCAGGGGCGAGTCCTGAAGCTTCACGCCCCAGCGGGCCCGCACCATGGGGCCGATCTGCGGCACCGAGGCGCCGGTCGGGACGGCCGCCAGGAACAGGGCCCACAACGGCGCGTGGGCCAGTGCCAGCGCCGTCAGGGACGCGACCGCGACGGTGTGCACCAGGACGCCGGGAAGCAGGACCGCCCGCTGGCCGTGGCGGTCGGCTAGACGGCCGCTGTAGGGCGCGAACAGGGCCATGGAGACGCCGGTGACCGCCGCGACGGCGCCCGCGGCGCCGTAGGAGCCGGTCGTGTGCTGCACGAGCAGCACGATGGAGAGGGTGAGCATCGCGAACGGCTGACGCGCCGCGAAGCCGGGGAACAGGAACGTCCACGCGCCTCGGGTGCGCAGCAGTTGTCCGTAGCCCGGACGGGACGACTTCGGGGTGACCGTGGACGCCACGGCCCGTGCCTTTCTGCCGCCTGGTAGCGCGAGGGCGCCGAGAGCTGTCCTCTTGCGCGGACTGCGGTAGATACCGGCGCCCGCTGCGGGGGCGTCCCGGCCGCCATACGGTCGCGCCAGCTCTGCGTCAGGCAGAGTTGGTTCGATCAGGGTGCGCCTTGATTGTACAGAGGCGAAGGGTCAGGACACCTGTGAAACGGGGCACCGTGCTGTCCTCCACCTGGGATTACCAGATATGTGAACTGTCCGAAACGTGCCCTCAACGTCTGCGGCCGGGCGTCCCGTTCCCGGTCATGCCGAGCCATCCGGCGAGCTTCCCGCCCTGGCCGACCGCCCGCAGGCGCCTCTCCGCCGCGTCGCGGACCTGGTCGGTGGTGACCACCAGGAGTTCGTCCCCACGTCGAAGCTCCGTCGTCGGCAGGGGCACGAACGACTTGCCCTCCCGGACCACGAGGGTGACCGCGGAGCCGGTCGGCAGGCGCAGTTCGTTGACCTCGACGCCGTGCATCCGTGAACCCTCGGGGATCGCCACGGACAGCAGATGCCCGCGCAGCCGCTCCAGGGGTGCCGACTCGATGCCGAGGTCGGAGGCCTCGGGGCCGCCGGCCAGGCGCAGCGTGCGGGCCAGCCAGGGCAGCGTCGGACCCTGGACGAGGGTGTACGCGACCACCAGGACGAAGACGATGTTGAAGATGTGCCGGCTGGCGTCGACGCCGTTCACCATGGGGATCGTCGCCAGGATGATGGGTACTGCACCGCGCAGACCGGCCCATGACATCAGTGTCTGTTCCTGCCACGGCAGCCGGAAGGGCGCAAGGCTCACCACCACGCTCAGCGGCCGCGCGACCATGGTCAGCACCAGGCCGATGACCAGGGCGGGCAGGACGTCGGCGCCCAGTTCGTGCGGGGTCACCAGCAGACCGAGCAGGACGAACATGCCGATCTGTGCGATCCAGCCGAGCCCCTCGGCGAAGCCGCGCGTCGCGGGCCAGTGCGGCAGCTTCGCATTTCCGAGCAGCATCGACGCGAGGTACACGGCGAGGAAGCCGCTGCCATGGGCCAGCGCGCCGGCCGCGTAGGCCGCGACCGCGATGGCCATGACAGCGATCGGGTAGAGGCCGGAGGCGGGCAGGGCCACGTGCCGCATACCCCAGGAGCCCAGCCAGCCCACCGCGAGGCCGATCGCGGCTCCGACGGCCAGCTCCCCGACGATCGTCAGCAGCAGCGTGTACCAGTGCTGCACCGGGCCGGCCGTGGAGAAGGCGACGACCAGGATGACCACCGGGGCGTCGTTGAAGCCGGACTCGGCCTCCAGGACGCCCGCCACGCGCGCGGGGAGGGGGACCCTCCGCAGCACCGAGAAGACCGCCGCCGCGTCGGTCGAGGACACCACCGCTCCGATGATGAGCGACTGCCGCCACTCGAGACCGCTCAGAAAGTGTGCGCCGACCGCCGTGACTCCGACGCTCACCGCAACACCGATGAGCGCCATGGAGGTGGCCGCCGACAGGGCCGGCCGGATGTCCTTCCACTTCGTGCCGAGACCGCCCTCCGCCAGGATCACGACCAGCGCCGCGTATCCGATGACCTGGGTGAGTTCGGCGTTGTCGAAGTGGATGTCGCCGATGCCGTCCTGGCCCATCGCGATGCCGATGCCCAGGTAGATGAGCAGGCTGGGGAGCCCGCTGCGCGACGAGATCCGAACCGCTGCCACCGCGATGAGCAGAACGAGCGAGCAGACGAGCAGGAGCTGGTTGAGGTGGTGGACAGTCAGCGGCCGTTCCCTTCTCGCCAGTCCGGGAGCCGCAATGCGAACGCCCCGATCCGAGTACCTGAAGCCCGACATGGGTGAGGACATCAGTACAAGTACTTCGTTACCTTACCTAACTCTTGACGCTTTCTTGACGTTCCGGCCGTGTGTTCGAACTGAAGTCCGGGCTGGTTCCGGACTCCGCGTCAAGGCGTGCCGGGTCCTGCGCCTATGGTTGCTCCAGCGCTCAGTAGAAAGCACAGCCCGCCCTGCCGCTCGTGTGAGGACAGCAAGGACAGCGATGCCCGCCAACACCAACGCCTCTTCCGGCCAGAAGCCCGGCAAGTCCGGCAGGAAGAAGGGGCGCAGAGCCCGTCTGCTTCTGATCGTCCTGGTTCTGGCCCTTGTGGGAGGGTTCGGTTACGGAGGGTACTGGTCCGTCAGCACCGTGCGTGCCTCCCTTCCACAGACCGAGGGGTCGATCACGCTCGAAGGCCTGTCGGGCCCCGTCGACGTCAAACGCGACGGTTACGGGATCCCGCAGATCTACGGCTCGTCCGACGAGGACCTCTTCATGGCGCAGGGCTACGTCCAGGCGCAGGACCGGTTCTACGAGATGGACGTGCGCCGCCATCTGACGTCCGGGCGCCTGTCCGAGATGTTCGGCAAGGACCAGGTCGAGAACGACGAGTTCCTGCGCACCCTCGGCTGGGACCGGGTGGCGCAGCAGGAGTACGACACCAAGCTGTCCCCCGCGACGAAGAAGTACCTCCAGGCGTACGCCAAGGGCGTGAACGCCTTTCTGAAGGGCAAGGACGGCAAGGACATCTCCCTGGAGTACGCGGCCCTGGGGTTCGCCAACGACTACAAGCCCGAGCAGTGGACGCCCGTCGACTCGGTCTCCTGGCTCAAGGCGATGGCCTGGGACCTGCGCGGCAACATGCAGGAGGAGATCGACCGCTCCCTGATGACCAGCCGCCTCGGCCCCCAGCAGATCGCGGACCTCTACCCGGAGTACCCCTACGACCGCAACAAGCCGATCGTCCGGGAGGGCCAGTACGACGAGCTCACCAAGACGTTCAAGGGGAGTGGCTCCACGGGCACGCAGTCGTCGACCGGCACCTCCACGCCGGCCTCCTCGGCCCTGCAGGGCCAGCTGGCGGGCCTCTACAACGTCCTGGACGGCATTCCGGCGGCCGTCGGCGTGAACGGCAACGGCATCGGCTCCAACTCCTGGGTCGTGGCGGGCAGCCACACCATCACCGGCAAGCCGCTGCTGGCCAACGACCCGCACCTGTCGCCCGCACTGCCGTCGGTCTGGTACCAGATGGGCCTGCACTGCACCGCGGTCTCCAGCAAGTGCCAGTACGACGTCACCGGCTACACCTTCGCGGGCATGCCCGGCGTGATAATCGGCCACAACCAGCACATCGCCTGGGGCATGACCAACTCCGGGGTCGACGTCACCGACCTCTACCTGGAGAAGCTGTCGGGCAGCGGTTACCTCTACGACAGGAAGGTGCGCCCGTTCACCACCCGTACCGAGACGATCAAGGTCGCCGGCGGCGAGTCCAAGAAGATCGTCGTGCGGGAGACGAACAACGGCCCGCTGCTGTCCGACCGCGACGACGAGCTGGTCAAGGTCGGCAAGAAGGCGACGGTCGACACCGCGGCGCCCGACCGCGGCGACGGCTACGGCATCGCGCTGCGCTGGACCGCCCTGGACCCCGGGACTTCCATGGACGCCGTCTTCGAGATCGACAAGGCGTCGAACTGGAAGGAGTTCGTCGAGGCGTCCCGGTCCTTCGACGTCCCCTCGCAGAACCTGATCTACGCGGACACCAAGGGCAACATCGGTTACCAGCTGCCGGGCAAGATCCCCACGCGCGCGAAGGGCAACAGCGGTTCGATCCCGGCACCCGGCTGGGACTCCAAGTACAGCTGGACCGGGTACATCCCCCAGAACGCGCTGCCCTACGAGTTCAACCCGAAGCGCGGCTACATCGTCACCGCCAACCAGGCCGTGATCGACAAGGACAAGTACCGCTACACGCTCACCACGGACTGGGGCTACGGCACACGCAGTCAGCGGATCAACGACCTGATCGAGTCGAAGATCAAGGGCGGCGGCATGATCTCGACCGACGACATGCGCCAGATGCAGCTCGACAACAGCAGTGAGATCGCAAGGCTGCTGGTGCGCAAGCTCCTCAAGATCGATATCTCCGACAAGAACGTCCGCGAGGCGCAGAAGCTGCTCGAGGGCTGGGACTACACACAGGACGCCGACTCGGCGGCGGCCGCGTACTTCAACGCCGTCTGGCGCAACATCCTCAAGCTCGCCTTCGGCAACAAGCTGCCCAAGGAACTGCGCGTCAAGGGCCAGTGCCTGTGGGTCGAGAGGGCCGACAGCACCGGGCCCGCGGACGAGGACCAGAAGGTGCGGGAGTGCGGTGAGCGGGACGCGGACCAGGCGCAGCCGGACGGTGGCGACCGCTGGTTCCAGGTGGTGAGCAACATCATCGACGACCAGACCAACGACTGGTGGCACTTGCCCAAGACGCGCACCCAGAAGGCCACCACGACGCGCGACGAGCTGTTCAAGCGCGCCATGACGGACGCGCGCTGGGAGCTGACCGCCAAGCTCGGCAAGGACCTCGACACCTGGAGCTGGGGCCGGCTGCACCGCCTGTTCCTGAAGAACCAGACCCTGGGCACCAGCGGTCCCGGAGTGCTGCAGTACATGCTGAACCGTGGTCCCTGGAAGCTCGACGGCGGCGAGGCGGCCGTGGATGCCACCGGCTGGAACGCGGCGGGCGGCTATGGCGTCATCTGGGTTCCGTCGATGCGGATGGTGGTCAACCTGGACGATCTCGACAAGTCCAAGTGGATCAACCTCACGGGTGCCTCCGGGCATGCCTACAGCGCCCACTACACCGACCAGACGGACGAGTGGGCGCAGGGCGAGCTGCTGTCGTGGAACTTCTCCAAGAGCGCGGTCGACAAGAGCACTGCCGACACCCTGGCGCTCAAGCCCTGACGGACGACGTATCGGGAATCGGGCCCTGCACGCGTGCGTGCAGGGCCCGATTCCCGATGGGGCGAGGGGGCCGCTAGTGCCCGGGCGGGGATTCCCGGAAGCGGCGCACGCCCGAGGGGGTCACCACCGCGTGCACCGGGCGGTCGTGGGGCTCCTCGGGGACGCGTTCCACGACCTCCGTGTCGTACAGGAGCACCACCAGGGCCGGGTCGGCGCCCGCACGCTCCAGCCGGGCCAGTACGCGGTCGTACGAGCCCCCGCCGCGCCCGAGGCGCATCCCCCGCGCGTCGACCGCCAGGCCGGGCAGCAGCACGGCGTCGGCCCGCCCCACGGCCTCCGGACCCAGGCGCACGCCCGCGGGTTCCAGGAGGGCCATCTTCCCGCCGTGCCGGACGCGTACCAGGGAGTCGGGTCCGGCGTACGCGCCCCAGTCGAGGTCGTTGTCGGTGCGGAGCGCCGGCAGCAGCACACGCACGTCCCGTGCGCGCAGCGCCTCCAGCAGAGGCATGGTGCCGGGTTCGCCACCCACCGAGACGTACGCGGCCACCGTGCGCGCGTGCGCGAGTTCCGGCAGCTCCAGCGCCCGCTCGGCCAGTGCGGCTGCCGCCTCACGAACGTCATCGGACGTCAACCTGCTTCTCATCTCGCGTAGCCGTCGCCGCAACATTCGCTTGCCACGCTCGGCCTCGCGTTCCATGGGAACCACTGGTCAGTGCCCTGCCTTCCTCAATGCGCTCATTTGAGAGCGAATTAACCGGAGGCACAGATTCAGTGCATAGCCACCGGATATGGTTGCGGACATGACTGAGTCGCACCCCAGGATGACCAAGGCTGTCATTCCCGCAGCAGGCCTCGGCACCCGGTTCCTGCCGGCCACTAAAGCCACCCCCAAAGAGATGCTGCCGGTCGTCGACAAGCCCGCGATCCAGTACGTGGTCGAGGAGGCCGTGTCCGCGGGGCTCGACGACGTTCTGATGATCACCGGCCGCAACAAGCGGCCCCTTGAGGACCACTTCGACCGCAACTACGAGCTCGAGTCCGCCCTCGAGAAGAAGGGCGACGCCGAACGGCTCGCGAAGGTTCGGGAGTCCAGCGACCTCGCCACGATGCACTACGTGCGCCAGGGCGATCCCAGGGGCCTCGGGCACGCCGTTCTGTGCGCCGCTCCGCACGTCGGCCACGAGCCCTTCGCCGTCCTGCTCGGTGACGACCTGATCGACCCGCGCGACCCCCTGCTGGCCCGCATGGTCGAGATCCAGGAGCGCAACGGCGGCAGCGTCATCGCCCTCATGGAGGTCGCGCCCGAGCAGATCCACCTCTACGGCAGCGCGGCCGTCGAACCCACCGAGGAAAGCGACGTCGTCAAGGTGACCGGCCTGGTCGAGAAGCCGGACCCGAAGGACGCCCCGTCGAACTACGCGGTCATCGGCCGCTACGTCCTCGACCCGCGGATCTTCGAGATACTCCGCAAGACAGAGCCGGGCCGGGGTGGCGAGATCCAGCTCACCGACGCGCTTCAGCAGCTCGCGGAGGACGAGAAGGTCGGCGGCCCCGTGTTCGGCGTCGTCTTCAAGGGCCGCCGTTATGACACCGGTGACCGTGGCGACTACCTGCGTGCCATTGTCAGACTCGCGTGCGAACGTGAAGATCTGGGTCCGGACTTCCAGACCTGGCTTCGCAGTTATGTGACCGAGGAGATGTAGGGATTTTGAGCGCCGCCGCGACCCGCAACACCGGCCAGGACCCTCTCTGGTCGGTGGACGACCACCTAGAGGACATCCTCGCCGGCGTCCAGCCTCTGGAGCCCATTGAGCTGCAGCTGCTCGACGCCCAGGGGTGCGTGCTGGTCGACGACGTCACGGTGCCGGTCTCCCTGCCGCCGTTCGACAACAGCTCGATGGATGGATACGCGGTACGGGTCGCGGATGTCGCGGGCGCGAGCGAGGAGTTCCCGGCCGCCCTCACGGTGGTCGGGGACGTCGCGGCGGGCTCGACCGGCAAGCTCCAGGTGGGGCCGGGCGAGGCCGCGCGCATCATGACCGGCGCTCCGCTGCCGCCCGGCGCGGAGACCGTCGTCCCGGTGGAGTGGACCGACGGAGGGCTCGGCGGCGGACCCGTCTCCGCGATGCCGGCCCGCAGCCTGTCCCCCGAGGGCGCCTCAGGGCAGGTGCGGGTGCACCGCCCGGCCGAGGCGCGCGCGCATGTGCGGGAGAAGGGCAGCGACGTGAAGGCCGGCGAGCTCGCCCTCGAGGCGGGCACCGTGCTCGGTCCGCCGCAGATCGGGCTGCTCGCCGCCATCGGCCGCGGCACGGTGCGGGTGCGTCCGCGCCCGCGCGTGGTCGTCCTGTCCACCGGGAGCGAACTGATCCAGCCCGACGAGGAGTTGGCCGGCGGCCAGATCTACGACTCCAACAGCTTCGCCCTCACCGCCGCGGCGCGGGACGCCGGAGCCATCGCCTACCGGGTCGGCGCGGTGGCCGACGACGCCGACACCCTCCGGTCCACCGTCGAGGACCAGCTCGTCCGCGCCGACCTCGTGGTCACCACGGGCGGGGTGAGCGTGGGGGCGTACGACGTCGTCAAGGAGGCGCTCTCCTCCGTCGGGGACGAGGACGAGCCGGGCAGCGGCATCGAGTTCCGCAAGCTCGCCATGCAGCCCGGCAAGCCCCAGGGCTTCGGTTCCATCGGCCCCGACCACACCCCGCTGCTCGCGCTGCCGGGCAACCCGGTGTCGTCGTACGTCTCCTTCGAGCTGTTCGTACGCCCCGCGATCCGCACCCTGATGGGGCTGAAGGACGTGCACCGCCCCCGGGTCAGGGCCGTCCTCAGCGCGGACAAGGCGCTGACCTCGCCCGCGGGCCGCAGGCAGTTCCTCCGCGGGAAGTACGCCGACGGGCACGTGACCCCGGTCGGCGGCGCCGGCTCGCACCTGATCGCGGCCCTCGCGCACGCCGACGCCCTGATCGTCGTCCCCGAGGACGACAGGTCCGTCGAGCCGGGTGCCGAGGTCGAGGTGCTCCTCCTCGGCTGACCGCCCGCGCGCACCGCGCGGCGCTACCGGACAGGCGCTCCCGGCCGCCGGGACGCCCCGTCCGCGGCCCGTTCCTGGTCGGGCGGTCCGTACCCGGGACCTTGCTCCGCTGATCCTGCCCGGGTGGCGGTACCGTGTCGCGCACAGCAGGCCCGCGCGCCGTACCGTGCCGGGCCGAGACCGGGAGCGCCGCAGCAGATGAGTACGCACGACCGACTGACCCACATCGACGACGCGGGGGCAGCCCGCATGGTCGACGTCTCCGGGAAGGACGTGACCGAGCGCACCGCACGCGCCAGCGGTCGCGTGCTCGTTTCGCCGCGCGTGGTGGAGCTGCTGCGCGGCGAGGGGGTCCCCAAGGGTGATGCGCTCGCCACCGCGCGTATCGCGGGGATCATGGGCGCGAAGCGCACGCCGGACCTGATTCCCCTGTGCCACCCGCTCGCGGTCTCCGGTGTGAAGCTGGACCTGTCCGTCGTGGACGATGCCGTCGAGATCACGGCGACCGTGAAGACCACCGACCGCACGGGCGTCGAGATGGAGGCGCTCACCGCGGTCAGTGTCGCGGCGCTGACCGTGATCGACATGGTCAAGGCGGTCGACAAGGCGGCGGTGATCACGGACGTGCGCGTGGAGCGGAAGACGGGCGGCACATCGGGCGACTGGAGCCGGGCATGACCGCACCGGAAGGGCCGGCGGTCGGCGGCGCCCTGTCGGCGCCGTACGCGGCCCTGGTGGTCACCGCCTCCAACCGGGCGGCCGCGGGCGTGTACGAGGACAAGGGCGGGCCCCTCATCGCACAGGCGCTCATCCGGTTCGGCTTCGCGGTCGACGGGCCCTGGGTGGTCCCGGACGGGGATCCGGTGGAGAACGCGCTGCGGACCGGCGCCCGTGCGGGCTACGACGTGATCGTGACGACCGGGGGCACCGGCATCTCGCCCACCGACCGCACGCCCGAGGCGACCCGGGCCGTGATCGACTTCGAGGTGCCGGGCATTCCCGAGGCCATCAGGGCGTTCGGAAGAGAGAAGGTGCCGACAGCGGCCCTGTCCCGGGGACTCGCGGGAGTCGCCGGCAGGACGCTGATCGTCAACCTGCCGGGCTCCACCGGCGGGGTGAAGGACGGACTGGCCGTCCTGGAGCCCCTGTTGGTACACGCCGTCGACCAGATCCGCGGCGGTGACCACCCGAGGGCCGAGGCGACCGGGTCCCCGGTCGGCGAGGACCGCACCAGACCGAGTGGGGGTGCGAGCTGAACAGCCCATCCTGGCCCGTCGAGCTGGCGGACGGCGATGTCGTCCTCCGGCCGATAAGGCTGCGCGACCAGCGGGTCTGGCGCGAGGTCAACCGCCGCAACCGGGACTGGCTGCGGCCGTGGGAGGCGACTGTTCCGCCGCCCACGCCCGGTGGTCCGATCACGCACCGGCCGACCTACCGCCAGATGGTCCGGCATCTGCGCAGCGAGGCCAACGCGGGCCGGATGCTGCCCTTCGTCATCGAGTACCAGGGCCGGCTCGTCGGGCAGTTGACGGTGGCCGGGATCACCTGGGGCTCGATGTGCTCGGGGCATGTCGGTTACTGGGTGGACCAGGCGGTCGCGGGGCGCGGGGTGATGCCGACGGCCGTGGCACTCGTCGTCGACCACTGCTTCAGGACCGTCGGACTGCACCGCATCGAAGTCTGTATTCGCCCCGAGAACGCGCCGAGCCGCCGGGTCGTGGAGAAACTCGGATTCCGTGAGGAGGGGCTCCGTCCGCGTTATCTGCACATCGACGGGGCCTGGCGGGACCATCTGGTGTTCGCGCTCACCGCGGAAGAGGTGCCCGAGGGGTTGCTGGCACGCTGGCACCGGGCACGCCAGAAGCAGGCACATGCGAAGAGTACGGGCGCCGATCCGAGCAAGCCGGCGCACCCCGGCAAATAAAAAGTATGTTCGAAATTGATCGGGTGGCGATCGCGTGGGCCCAATGAATTAGCGGGCACGTCGGCCAGCTGATCGCATCGGTCCCAAAAAAAGTTCGAAATATCAGCCAGATCGTGCGACACACCGGCGCAATTGGCAGATGGCCTCACGCAAACCCCTCTACCGTGTGAGGCGTGAGCAGCAGCGGCCTCATCTACGCAGTCATTGTCGGGGCCTGGGCCGCCTACTTGGTGCCGATGTGGCTCCGTAGGCAGGACGAGCTCAACGAGTCTCGTCCGACGGAACGCTTCAGCACCGCCATCCGGCTGCTGTCCGGACGGGCGGGCATGGAGCGCCGATACGCCAAGGACCTGCGGGCGCGCTCCACCGAAGAGGGGGAGCACAACGCCGACCCGGACGGCGTCACCGATTCGGTGGACGTCCGGGCCTTTGCCATGCCTCCCACCGGGCAGCAGGCGCGGGCCCGGGTGGAGCCGGAGGGGACGGCCCGGCGCGAGCCGGCAGCCCCGGGGGCGTCCACATCCGGCACTCCGGCCCCGTCCCGGGCCGCGGCGGGCCGGCGTTCCGCCAAGGGCCCTCCCGCCGCCCCCGAGCCGAAGAGCGCCCGGCCCCCCGCGGGCAAGGGCGTGCCGCGGGCGCGGAAGGCGTCCTCCGCGGAGGCCATGGCGCGTGCCCGCCGCTCGAAGGCGCTCGCGCGCAGACGGCGTACGACCATCCTGCTCTTCGTGGCGTTCACACTCGGCGCGATCGTCGCCGCGGTCGGGGGCCTCGCCTTCCTGTGGGCGCCCAGTGTGCCCGCGGTGCTGCTCAGCGCATACATCGCATATCTGCGGGCGCAGGAGCGCAAGCGGTTCACCTACACGATGGACCGCCGCCGGGCCGAGGCGGCGGCGCAGCGGCTACGGGAGCGGCAGCCCAGGCGGCGGCCGCCGGCCGACTCCGGCGCGGACGAGTCGCGGGACGCCCCCGCGCCGGAGAGCGACCCCGGGCTGTCCACGCTCGCGGCCGACCGCCGGGCGCTCGTCGAGCAGACCGATCACGCGGAGTGGGTGGACCAGCAGCGCGAGCGGCAGTGCCGACCGGGCCACGGGGAGAGCTGGGACCCGGTGCCGGTGCCCCTGCCGACGTATGTGACCGCCCCGGTCGCCCCGCGTGCGACACCGAGCGTGGACCTCGGGGCGCCGGACGCGTGGAGCTCCGCCCGGTCCAGTGCGGCGGAGGCGGCGGCGCCCGTGCCCGGGGTGTCCGGGGCAGGCGCCGAGACGGACTCCGGGGAGGCCGGAGCCGGGGCGGAGCAGCGGGCCGAGCCCGGGGACGGCGGCCGCAGCGACGCCCGGCGGGCGGCATCAGCGCGGCGCTCCCGGGAACGGGGGCGCACTCCGCTGTTCGACCAGTACGAGGACGGCGAACGGCCCCGGGCCGCCAACGAGTAGGTGGGGGTGTGCCGACGACGTTCGTGCACCCCCGGTGCTGACCAGGGCGGAACGGATTTCCGGGCGGGCCGATGAGGATGCTAGAGTTTCATTCGTTGCAAGGGCCTGTGGCGCAGTCCGGTAGCGCACCTCGTTCGCATCGAGGGGGCCAGGGGTTCAAATCCCCTCAGGTCCACCGCAACAACTCCCTGAGGTTCAGGGCAGTTGAGAAGATCCCGTCCGATCGGAAGATCGGGCGGGATCTTTGTTGTACCCCGAAGCCGGTGAACCCGGCGCGGACGGCGCAGAGTTCACGGCGGTAAGTGGCGTGTGGGAGCCGGAGTCGCCCGGCCCCCACGGGGGTCTACAACGGCTTCGCGAAGCACATGCTGAGTTCGTGGAAGCGGTAGTAGCCGAACTTGGCGCACGGTTCGTAGCCGCTGGAGGTGTAGAGGGCCACGGCCTCCGGCTGCTTGCTGCCCGTCTCCAGGACCATGCGGGTACGGCCGGCCGCGCGGGCGTCCTCCTCCAGCGCCGCCAGGATGCGCCGGGCCAGGCCGCGGCCGCGCAGTTCCTCTATGACGTACATCCGCTTGAGTTCGGCGTCCCCGTCCAGGTAGCCCTCTTCGCTCTCGTCCTGGGTGCGCCAGCCGCCGGTGGCGACGGGACGGTCCTGCTCGTCGTACGCAATCAGGTAGAGCCCGGCCGGAGGCACGAACATCGCCGGGTCCAGGTGGGTGGCGTCGCCCCCGTCGCCGTAGCGCACGTGGTACTCGGCCTGGACCTGGTCGTTGAGCTTGACGGCGTCGGGGTGGTCGAACGGGGCGGGACGAACATTCATGCTGATCATCGTACATCTATGCATAGGCGGACATGATGGCCTCTCCAGTGTGCCGGTAGGGTTCCCGCGTGCCGACTGTGACCTCCGACAAAGCGTCCTGTCGACGGGGGTCCACTGTGAGGTCGAGGAGAGTGTTTTGCTGACGGTGACCTCCGTGAATGTGAACGGGATTCGCGCCGCCGCGAAGAAGGGCTTCGCGGAGTGGCTGGCGGAGACCTCGGCCGATGTGCTGTGCCTCCAGGAGGTGCGCGCCGAGCCGGGACAGATGCCGGAGAGCGTCCGGGAGCCCGAGGGGTGGCATGTCGTCCACGCGCCCGCCGCCGTCAAGGGGCGTGCCGGGGTGTCGCTCTACACGCGGCGCGAGCCGGACCGGGTGCGGGTCGGGTTCGGGTCGGCCGAGTTCGACGGCAGCGGCCGGTACGTCGAGGCCGATCTGCCGGGTGTCACGGTGGCCTCTCTCTACCTCCCCTCCGGAGAGGTCGGGACCGCGCGGCAGGACGAGAAGACCCGCTTCATGGCCGAGTTCCTCGGTCACCTGAAGGACCTGCGGCAGCGAGCCGCCGCCGACGGCCGCGAGGTCCTGGTCTGCGGCGACTGGAACATCGCCCACCGTGAGGCCGACCTGAGGAACTGGCGCGGCAATCGGAAGAACTCCGGTTTCCTGCCCGAGGAACGACAGTGGCTGGGCCGGGTCTTCGACCCCGAGGACGGCGGCTATGTCGATGTGGTGCGGGCGCTGCACCCCGACGTCGAGGGGCCGTACACGTGGTGGTCCTACCGTGGGCGGGCCTTCGACAACGACACGGGGTGGAGGATCGACCTGGCCGTGGCGACCCCCGGGCTCGCCGGGCGGGCCGTCAAGGCGGTCGTGGAGCGAGCGGCCACCCATGGCGAACGTTGGTCCGACCACGCTCCCGTGTCGGTGACCTTCGAGCGGTAGCAACGGCCTTGCGGGGCGTTCCGAAACGGCCCTACCGTTCGCGCAGGCGCCGGTCCATGGCCAGAGAGAGTTCCGCCTCCGCGACGCTCTTCGCCAGCGGGCGCAGGCGTCGGGCGTCCTCCGCAGTGCGGTTGTGGGCGGTCATCAGATCCGCGAAGACCTCCGCCAGGGCCTCCGCGTGCTCGCGGACGCGGCGGCCGGCGGCGAGGACATCCGCGAGCGGGATGCCCTCGCGGACCAGGGCCGCCGAGACGTCCAGCAGTCGGCGGCTGATGTGGACGATCTCGCCGCCGTCCGTGCCGAGGTAGCCGAGGTCGAGGGCCGCGGCGAGGTTCTCCGGCGTCGCCTCGGAACCGAAGACGTCGGCCAGGTCCTCGGGGGTGAGGCGGACCGGGGTCTCCTCGGTGGGCGCGCCGAGACCGAGCAGGTCCCCGACGCCGCGTCCGTGGTCGAAGGCCTCGGCCAGTTCCGCGATGCCGTTCAGGGTGTGGCCGCGTTCCAGGAGGGCCGAGATCGTGCGCAGTCTGGCCAGATGTGTGTCGTCGTACCAGGCGATGCGGCCCTCGCGGCGCGGCGGCTGGATGAGCCTGCGCTCGCGGTAGAAGCGCAGGGTGCGCACTGTGATGCCGGCCTCCTCGGCCAGCTCATCCATGCGGTACTCGCGCCGCTCCCCGCCGTCTGCCACTCCCGCACCCTACGTCGTACCCCGGGTAACTTTCCTTGTCCCGCCCCCTACCCATCGGTACGCCGCTGGCCTACCCTCCCATTGCGCCAGTGTTCACTGGCGGAGTCACGTAGGCATGGAGGGGCGTCGGGATGGCCGAGCACGAGCATGTGCCTCATGTACGAGTGGCGGTGATCGGGTCCGGCTTCGGCGGGCTCGGCGCCGCAGTGCGGTTGCGCCGCGAGGGAGTCACGGACTTCGTCGTCCTGGAGCGGGCCGGCGCCGTGGGTGGAACCTGGCGCGACAACAGCTACCCCGGGTGCGCCTGCGACGTGCCCTCGCATCTGTACTCCTTCTCCTTCGCGCCCAACCCCGACTGGCCACGCACTTTTTCCGGGCAGGAGCACATCCGCGCGTATCTGGAGCATGTGACGGACGTCTTCCGGCTGCGCCCCCACATCCGCTTCGACTCCGAGGTCAAGCTGATGACTTGGGACGCGGAGCGGCTGCACTGGTCGATCGAGACCAGTAGCGGCAGCCTGACCGCGGACGTCGTCGTCTCCGCCACCGGGCCGCTGTCCGATCCCAGGATCCCGGACATCCCCGGCCTCGACTCCTTTCCCGGCAAGGTCTTCCACTCCGCACGCTGGGACCACGAGTACGACCTGCGGGGCAAGCGCGTCGCCCTGATCGGCACAGGTGCGTCGGCCATCCAGATCGTGCCGTCCATCCAGCCCGACGTCGCGAAACTCACTCTCTTCCAGCGCACCCCGCCCTGGGTGATGCCCCGCGTCGACCGCCCTATCAGCGGTTTCGAACGCGGGCTGCACCGGGCGTTGCCCTTCACGACGCAACTGCGGCGCGGACTGCTGTGGGGCATCCGGGAGCTGCAGGTCCAGGCGTTCACCAAGCACCCCGACGAACTCGGCTTCGTCGAGCGGCTGGCCAAGCGCAACATGGCCCGCGCGATCAAGGACCCGGCACTGCGGGCGAAACTCACCCCCGACTACCGCATCGGCTGCAAGCGGATCCTGCTGTCCAGCAGCTACTACCCGGCTCTGACGCAGCCCAATGTGGACGTCGTCGCCAGTGGGCTGACCGAGGTCCGTGGATCGACCCTCGTCGCCGTCGACGGGACCGAGGCGGAGGTCGACACGATCATCTTCGGGACGGGCTTCCACGTCACGGACATGCCGATCGCCGAGCGGGTGGTCGGGGCGGACGGCAGGACCCTGGCGGAGGCATGGAAGGACGGGATGGCGGCCCTGCGAGGGGCCACCGCGGCCGGCTTCCCCAACTGGATGACGATCATCGGGCCCAACACGGGTCTCGGGAACTCCTCGATGATCCTGATGATCGAGTCCCAGCTGAACTACATGGCCGACTACCTGCGGCAGTTGAACGTCCTCGGCGGCCGGGTCGCGTTCGACGCCCGGCCGCGCGCCATCGACGCCTGGAACCACACGGTGCAGGAACGCATGAAGCGCACGGTGTGGAACACCGGTGGCTGCACCAGCTGGTACCTGGACGCCCGCGGCCGCAACACCACCATCTGGCCCGGTACGACGTCGGAGTTCCGGGGCGCGACGCGGCGTGTGGACCTCGCGGAGTACGAGGTGCTCCGCGGCACCGGGGCGGCGGAGCCGGGCAGAGGCTCCGAGGAGACGAAGCTGGGGGTGGGCGCATGAGCAGGGTGACGCATGTGAGGAGCGGGCCGTACGCGCCCCCGGCTGCCGCCCGTGAGCTGACCGTCCGCTCCGCCGACGGCGCCCGGCTGCACGTGGAGGTGCACGGACCCGAGGCCGCGCCGCCGGTCGTCCTCTCCCACGGCTGGACCTGCTCGACCGCCTTCTGGGCGGCGCAGATCCGGGATCTCGCCGCCGACCACCGGGTGATCGCGTACGACCAGCGCGGACACGGGCGCAGCCCCGCGAGCCCCGCGTGCAGCACGGAGGCGCTCGCTGACGATCTGGAGGCGGTTCTCGCCGCCACGCTCGCGCCGGGCGAGAAGGCCGTGGTGGTGGGGCACTCCATGGGCGGGATGACCGTGCTGGCGGCGGCCGCACGCCCGCGCTTCCGGGCGCACACGGCGGCGGTCCTGCTGTGCAGCACGGGGAGTTCGCATCTGGTCGCCGAGGCGCTGGTGGTGCCGCTGCCGGCCGGACGCGTACGTACCTGGCTCACGGCGCGCATCCTGGGTTCCCGCGCTCCGCTCGGTCCGGTCACTCCGCTGGCCAAACGCATCCTCAAGTACGCCACCATGGGCGCCGGTTCGACGCCGGACATGGTCGAGGCGTGCGCGTACGTGGTGCACGCCTGTCCCCGCGATGTCCGCCACGCCTGGTCGCGCGTGCTCGAAGGGCTGGATCTGGCAGCCGGCATACGGGAGTTGACGGCGCCGACGGAGGTCGTGGTGGGGACGGCCGACCGGCTCACACCGCCGGTGCACGCCCGGGCGCTGGTCTCCACGCTGCCGCACTGCGTGGGCAGCACGGAGCTGCCGGGCCTCGGCCATATGACACCGGTGGAGGCACCGGAGCTGGTGACCGGGCGGATCCGGGAACTGGTCGCGGCGTACGCGGCGGGCGTGCGGAACGAGGAGGGCGCATGAGCAGGGTGAGCCTGGAGGGGCAGGTCGCGGTCGTCACCGGCGCCGCGCGGGGTGTGGGGGAGCTGCTGGCCCGCAAGTTGTCGGCGCGCGGGGCGAAGGTGGCGCTCGTCGGATTGGAGCCGGACGCGCTCAAGAAGGTCTCGGAGCAGTTGTACGGGGACAACGGACACTGGCACGCCGACGTCACCGACCATGAGGCGATGACGCGGGTCGCGCGGGAGGTGAAGGAGCGGTTCGGGAAGGTCGACATCGTCGTCGCCAACGCCGGTGTGGCGAACGGCGGTCCGTTCACCGGCTCCGACCCCGAGTCGTGGCGCCGGGTCATCGAGGTCAATCTGATCGGCTCCGCGGTGACCGCCCGCGCCTTCCTGCCGGTGCTGTTGGAGAGCCGCGGCTATCTGCTCCAGATCGCCTCGCTCGCGGCGATCACGCCCGCGCCGATGATGACGGCGTACTGTGCGTCCAAGTCGGGCGTGGAGGCGTACGCGCACAGTCTGCGGGCCGAGGTCGCGCACAGGGGTGTCCGGGTCGGGGTCGGCTATCTGTCGTGGACCGACACGGACATGGTGCGGGGCGCCGACCGGGACGAGGTGATGCGGGAGCTGCGGCAGCGACTGCCGTGGCCCTCCAACAAGACCTATCCGCTGGGGCCGGCGGTGGACCGGATCGTGGCCGGGATCGAACGTCGGTCGAGCCATGTGTACGGGCAGGGGTGGCTGCGCGGGATGCAGACCGTTCGCGGGTATCTGCCGGGGATCGTCGCGACGCTGGGGCAGCGGGACATGCGGAGGTTCGAGCCGCGGCTGGGGAGCGTGAGCACGGGCCTGGTGGGAGCCGGCGGAGAGGCCTACGAGCAGCAGAGCAGTACGCTGCGTAACTGATCGAAATGCGTTGTTTGTCCATGCGTGTCAGTCTGGTCGAGGCCCAATCCCCTCACCCACTACGGGAGTGAACACCCATGGGCATGAAGGACCAGTTCCAGGAGAAGTCCGGGCAGGCGAAGCAGCAGGCCAAGCGCAAGATGGAGCAGGGCAAACAGCAGGCCCAGCAGCGCGGCCAGCAGGCTCAGCAGCGCGGCCAGCAGGCTCAGCAGCGTGGTCAGCAGGCTCAGCAGGACGCGCGGCGGCAGCAGGAAGAGGCGGAGGACCGCTTCAACCAGGACTACGACGCCTAGGCGTTGTACCCGGCTTCGGCCGTCGAGTGGGGTGCCCTCTCTCTTCGGGGCACCCCACTTTCGGCACCCGCGGACATTCGTAGTGGCACCGGTACGGCGACCGACCTGCCGTTGGTCAACCTGTCGTTCGCGGAGGCAGTTTCGGGCGGGTCCGGTCGGGGACGTCGTCGTAGTCGGGTGGTGTCGCGGGCGGGTTGGCGTGGAGGAGGTCCAGGGCCAGTCGCACCGCGTCCTCCAGCTGCTTGTAACGGCCCTCGGCCCAGTCCAGCGGGGTGCGCAGGATCTCCAGGTCCGGCTCCACGCCCCGGTTCTCCACCGACCAGCCGTACTCGTCGAACCAGGCCGCGTTCATCGGGACCGTGATCACCGTGCCGTCGCCCAGGCGGTGA